>NZ_LYRQ01000092.1:0-7662 GCF_001661605.1 Pseudoalteromonas sp. MQS005
AATGGTGATCTATCGCCAGTAGAGTATGAGCAAAGTTCCTTAAGAAAAGTGTCCTGATTTAGTTGTGCAGAACAAAAAGGATTTTATGAAATGACGGTGCAACAATCAAAAATTTCAGACACGAACAACCCACTTCATACTCACTACCCTCGCTATTTTGATATTGATATGCGGTATTGTGAAGGCGCAAACAACCATCAAAAAGGGGTTAACCGAACTAGATTGACCGTACTAATCACTATTCGGTTTTCTATTGTTACACCGGGCATTATTCGTTGGCTATATGGCATTAATCATCGCCTCGCATTAGAGCATTTAAACCGGCTAGAAAAAGATGGTTTGCTGCGGGTGGTAAAAACGCATCGTAGTCCTGATGGACGCGTATACGTACCCACTTACACTGCTGCCAAATTTGCCGAGGAGATAATGGGTATCAACATTCACTTTAGAGCAAATAAAAACCCCGCTCTGCAGTTTAATCAAAATTATGTTATGCATAATCTGATAAACGCTTTTGTCATGCTGCGCGGTCTACATAATTATCACAGTGATGAAACATACGCCCCAATGTGGACGGGGTTTATTACTGAACCTGAATTTAAACGTATTAATAACCTATCTGATACGCGAACTGTGGATGGCGCCGTGCTTCTTCCTGATGGCTCAATAGCCGCTATTGAGGTGGAACACAGTTTTAAAAATAAAACTGCACGACAGGTCATTTTACTAAAATATTTGGCCTCGTTAAAAAATGGCGATTACAGTAAGGTTTTTTTATTCTCCCAATCAGTTAAAATTTTTGATGACATTAAGCGACTCCACGAACAGCTATTTACGGAGCTAACTGAACGTTACGACAAAAAAACGCGAGCACCACTTCTCAGTGAAAGCGATGCTGAATTACTTCACTCATCTATTATTTTCCGTACTAAATTATGTGAAGAAATTAATGAAATGTTTTATCAATAAACGATAGATAAGCAAAGGGGGAATGGATGTTAATCTATTCCCCCTTTGCTTTTGGCCTATTTAAAGCCTTGCCAACATTATTATTAAATACACGCTTTTGTGAAGTAATAACAAGGCGCTATATTTGCATCACGCCTTCCCCTAGAGGTGTAATCTCTATTAATGAGATTGAGCTGCTTAAACCAGATTCCAGCTTAAGCAGTGAGCCTGCAAATAATGACTCATGGCATA
The DNA here is from genome assembly GCF_001661605.1 of Pseudoalteromonas sp. MQS005. Taxonomy (NCBI): domain Bacteria; kingdom Pseudomonadati; phylum Pseudomonadota; class Gammaproteobacteria; order Alteromonadales; family Pseudoalteromonadaceae; genus Pseudoalteromonas; species Pseudoalteromonas sp. MQS005. The sequence goes on from NZ_LYRQ01000092.1 coordinate 1,201, forward strand.
TTTTAGGGGTAATGATTAGGCAGTTATTCTATTATTAAAATAACTTATATTTGTCCTTTATTATTTATTTAGAAAACTGTTTATTGCATCTTGGATATTACGATCAATACGATCTTGTTCAAACTCGTCAACAAATTCATTTTCAATATCATTTTTATAGTCTTCTCCAAATTCATCCTCAAACTTGCTATCAAAAACTGAATCAAAGTGTTCTTCTGGCGCATCACTAAATGCTTGCTCTGGCTCTTCATAAAACTCGTCATCGTAATCAGGATATGCTGGTACAGGTTGGTGTACATCGCTTATTAAACAAATCATTAATTTATACATCAACAATTTTACGCCACGATAATTAAGGTGCTTTTTATTAAAAACTTGAGGCTCTACAATAGCCCAAAAGCCTTTAAAGTTAGGGTTATCTGCACTTAGCATGAGTTTGTTTATTTTATGATCGTTATCCCTTACAACCGTTTTGACATCTTCTAACAGGGTGATAGTGTCTAGAGTAGAGGTATATCTGCAAGTCATAGAGTTTCCTTATCGTAAATTAATTTGATAATTATTATCCGTTAATAATTACTTACTCCCCTTATTATGAGGTTATTAATAAATAGCCACTCTCAGGGAGAAATAGTGACTTTTTTGTGAGTTTAAATTATTTATTTAAAACACAATTGGATCAGAATCTTTAAAAGTAAAAAGCGAGCCTAAAGGCTCGCCAGAGTTTATGAGCTTTCTATTAACCGTAACCAACTATCTTCTGCAGCTGCAAAATATATACTGGGTTTTAGCATAAATAATTGCTCAAATTCTGCAGTAAACAAGCTGCAAAAGTTTGTAATGTCTTCAATATGTATAAGTAAAAAAGCATACATCTCAATACCTTCCAAATACCTCTGTGAGAACTCAGGATTAGCAGCTAGTAACTGTTGAGAAATACTAATACCCAAAACACTCCCCACGCTATCTCGGTGTAAATAAATGTAGTTTGTGAAGCCCAACTCTTTCGTTTGCTTATTAATTACATCAGCTAATAGCAAAATTGTAGAACTGTCATCCCACGGTGATTTACTAGCGCGTACATATTGGCGTATAAACGGTGATTTTTGATCTTTCATTATTTTTCCTAGTTATTTGTCCTAAAACTAACTAGGCAAAAGTCAGGAGAAAAATTGAAAGGTAATAGATAAACGACGTAAATTTGCAAAATACATCAAAAACATTAAGGTTAGATTATTGTTTCAATATTGAGGGTTAGAAATGAGTGATTTTATATGGTTATTGCCGGCTGCTGTGTTGACGATAATTTTAATTAGACTTTTTCAACAAGCTAAAAAAGTAGATTAAGTAAAAACAATACAAAACTTTTGGGTATAAGCGTCGGTAGTTAAAGTGACCTAAAAGTCACTTTAAGGCCTAAAAACGGCTTAATGTTACCTAAAAGGCACTTTATTCTGAGGAGCAAAAAATGCTAATGTGTATTTTAAGCTTTTAATTTGATTAAAAGCTCTATTGTATAGGGGCCCTAAATGAGATTAGCCGGTATCGACTTTGCTTGGCATTAACAGAGCCAAACGCTTTACTTGCAAAAAAAATAGACGCTATAGTATCCATTAATTCTATTTAAAATCCATTTTAGATACAACTGTGTCTATTTTATTTGGAGGTATATTATTAATTAACTACTATTAAGCGAAGGTGATGTGTAGCTGGCTTTTACTGAGCATCTAAAAGAACGTCGCAAAAAAGCAAAAATGTCACGTGAAGCGTTAGCCAAAAAAAGTACAGCACCTGCTTCCACAACAAAAAAAGTTTGAAGTTACTCGACTAATTTCATTCAGGCAGCTATTACTTTTCTGGCAAATAGTCGACGACTTAACTCGTTTATATAGCTGAACAAAAGTGCCAACTCAAGGCAAGAATGCGCCAACGTCTATCGAACAGGTATTAAAGCGTTATTAAATAATATCGATTCAAAGTTTATGGTAGTTTGTGTTTTTAATTTTAAGCTTTAATTATGATCTCGATTTAACGCGACGAGTTGCAATGTATTACTTTTACCACAGTGATAAACCCCTTCACTTATTTCTCGCTCTACTTCATGAAAAATAATAAATGAAAGTGCTGAAAAATCATTAATAAACATTGGTTGAGTATATAGAAGCGATTCGTCTTTTGGGCCACCGGTGTTGTTATTAAGTTGCAAAGGCGTATAACCTTCAATTATAAGTACACCATTGTCTGATAATCCAGACACACACTGAGAATGTACCTGCCTTCTAATTGCTGGTGGAAGGTGTGCAAATATCATAATAATTGCATCCCAGCTATTTTCAGCTATTTGATACTGTGACAGATCACTTTGAACAATTGTTATCTCAACTTGTTGCTCTTGTGCTAAGGCTTTAGCCTTAGAAAGGGCGGCACTTGAAAAGTCAACTAAAGTAACTTCGTAACCTAGCTTGGCTAGATAAACAGCATTACGCCCTTCCCCTTCAGCTAAACACAATATTTTTTCGCCCGTAATGTAATGTGTATTTGCTTTTAAAAAATCATTAGGCTCTTTGCCATAAGCATAGTCACTTGATGCAAATCGGTCGTCCCAAAAGTCAACAGGATTATTCATTATTAAGCCTTATTGTTATCAAAGTTAGTAGGGTTGCTAGTCTGATTTATCTGATAACTTCTCTGGTTTTGCCATCCACTCTCTGCCTTTTAACATGCCTAACCAATAAATAGGCGGCAACAACTTTTCTTTTAGTAGCCAAGCAAGTCTAGATGGGCGTTTACCATTAATAATCCATGACGGAAAGCTATTCATTACTTTACCACCATAACCAAATTCAGCTAATACGACTTTGCCAAGTTCAACAGTCAGTGGACAGCTACCATAACCGTTATATATAGCTTGATATTTAGATAATCCTCTCGCATATAAAAGATTAGTAGCAACAACTGGTGCCTGCATTCTTGCAGCAGCAGCCGTTTTTGCGTTTGGCGCATTAGTAGCATCACCTAATGCAAAAATATTACTAAACTTTTTATGCTGCAGTGTTGATTGGTCAACATCTATCCAGCCATTTTCATCGACAAGTGGGCTCACTTTAATAAAATCTGGAGCAGATTGAGGGGGCACGACATGCAACAGATCAAATTTAACTTTTTCCACAGATTCATTTTCGCCATTAACCACTTTAAAAGTCGCTATTTTTTGCTTTCCATCAACAGCAATTAACTCATGATTGAAATTCATATTGACATCGTACTTTTTAATATACTCTAGTAGAGCAGGTACATACTCTTTAACACCAAAAAGAACTTCGCCTTTATTGTAAAACTCCACATCTATATTATTAATTACTTTGTTTTTAAACCAGTAGTCGGATGATAAATACATGGCTTTTTGGGGAGCTCCGGCACACTTTATCGGCATTGGTGGCTGAGAGAACACCGCCTTTCCCTTCTTGAGGTTTTGCACCAACTCCCAAGTATAGGGTGCTAAATCGTACCTATAATTTGAGGTTACGCCATTTTCACCTAATGTTTCGCTGAGCCCATCAATTTTATGCCAATCAAGCTTAATTCCAGGACATACTACCAAATGTTCATACTTAACCGTTCTACAACCGTCAATTATTATCAAGTTTTCATCGGGTATAAATGCAGCTGCCGCACCTTTAAGCCACTTTACACCATCAGGTATTACCGACGCTGTAGTTTTAACCGTTTGTTCAGGAGTAAAAACCCCTCTGCCAACTAATGTCCAACCAGGTTGGTAATAATGTATTTCATTGGGCTCAATGATAACTATTTCACTCTCTGGTGAACGTGACTTAATACTCGCAGCAACAGCGACACCACCTGCCCCAGCACCTATTATTACAATAGGGTAAGCAAAATCAGCTTTACTGATTTGCGTTTCACCATTATTTTTTAAACGTCTAATAACACCACTTAAATCATAGCCCGCTTTTTGTGATAAATTTAAAATCTCTTCATGAGAATATGTTTTTGGTGCACTCATGGCCCATAGCGTGATTGAGCGAGTACCTGTTCTACAATAAGCTAAAATAGGTTTCGGTAAGTCTCTAACAATATTTTCAAAGTTTTTAATATCATCATCGGTCACCTTACTACTTACAACAGGTAAGTAATGGCAATTTAAGCCTAAATTATTTGCTTGTTTTTCTATTGCAGCAAAACTAATTTGATCAGCCCCCTCACCATCAGGTCTATTACAGACAATAGATTTAAAGCCTTGCTCTTTTATATGCTGCAAATCGTTCAGCGTTATCTGTGCTGATACAGATAATTCAGGTGTTACTCGCTTAAAGGTCATAATCGTTCACCCTCACTATTTGCACTAACCATTGAATAAAGAATCCCTGAACGAGTGCCCGTTCTGCAATATGCAAGAATAGGTTTTGGTAGCTTACTAAGGGCAAACTCGAATTCTTGCTTGTTTTCTTCTGTAATAGCACCGCTAATGACTGGTAGATAATAAGTTAATATACCAAGCTCATGAGCTTGTTCATTAATAGAAGAAAATGAGGGCTGTGTTTCGCACTCACCATCGGGTCTGTTACAAATAATGCTCTTAAACCCCATTTTTAATATTTCCGTACAGTCTTCAATATTTATTTGGGGTGAAACTGATACATCATCAGATAACTTTTTAATATTCATAACATCTCTCCAACTATATTGAATTAACAGGAACTCTAATAAAAGGTTTGCCTGTCTGTTCAGATATTAAAAATTGGCCATTTCTCAAGTTACATTGAATTGCTGGTAGTAGTAATTTAGGCACTGCTAATGTCGCATCTCTTTTTTCACGCTTGGTAATGTATTCTTGCATTGTTACACTTGGCGAGACTTGAACATTTTCAGATTTGGCTTGAGCAATTGAAATACAAGAGAGTGGTGATGAACCTTCTTTAGGGTAATCATGACCTAAGTAAACCTTTGTATCATCACTCAAAGTAAAGAATCGTTGGATTGTATTATATAAATCTTTTGCACTACCGCCTGGGAAGTCACATCGAGCAGTCCCAAGGTGGGGTGCAAACATGGTGTCACCGACAAAAATTGAGTTATTAACTAAATAGCTTGCGCAAGCAGGTGTATGACCCGGTGTATGCCAAACGGTTACATTAAGATCACCAATATTAAATGTATCACCTTCTTCAAATAATACATCGTACTGACTTCCATCGCTTGGCGTGTCATCACACATTTCGAATACAGGTAACCAAGTATCTAATACTTCTTTGATACCGCTGCCAATGCCTATTTTTCCTCCAACCTTTGTTTTTAGATAGTGGGCAGCTGTTATGTGATCTGCATGAACATGAGTCTCTAAAATCCATTCATTCTGTAAATTGTTGCTATTAATAAACTCAATCACTTTGTCTGCATTAACAGTTGATGACTTTCCTGAAAAAGCGTCATAATCAAGTACAGAATCAATAACAGCGCACTTACTTGTTGCTTTATCAACAATAACATAAGTAAAAGTAGCGGTTGTTGTGTCGTAAAATGTTTCAACGTTCATAGTTTTTTCCTTCTAGATTAACTCTTTAGAAATAATAAAAATGGCGATTATCAAAGTGAAAAAGGCAAAGAACTTTTGCAATGAAGCACCGTCTAATTTACTCGCTACTTTTGTTGAAATAGCCATACCGATAAAGGTGGCAACGAGCATAAGTGGAAGCAACGGCACTTCGAGAGAAATACCTGCTTGTAAATCGCCAACAAATCCGAGTAATGATTTAAGCGCAATAATAAAAAGTGAAGCACCAACCGCGTTTTTCATCGGCATACCTAAAAACAAAACAAGTGCAGGTATAATTAAAAAGCCACCTCCAGCCCCTAAAACACCTGTCACTAAACCAACTACAGCGCCTTCAGTCATTATTAAAGCAACTCTAGAACTAGAGTTTGAGATAGCAGGTGCGGAGTTAGTTACAGTTTGAGATTTATACGCTTTACGTAACATCATTACAGCCGATGCCAACATTAAGATGGCAAATAAAACCATAATCGCTGTATTTTTAGTGATATGTATGGGCGACAAAAGTATGTCGTCAGGGATATTTGGCATTAAAAAAGCACGAGTAAGATATACAGCTACAATTGACGGTATCGCAAAAAGTATTGAAGCTTTTATGTCAACTAGCCCTTCACGAAAATATCGAATTGCTCCAAATGCAGCTGTAGCTCCAACTAAAAGTAATGAATATCCAGTTGCGATATCTGGTGAAATTCCCATTAGGTAAACAAGTATAGGAACTGTAAGTATTGAACCCCCTCCCCCTATAACACCAAGAATTAGCCCCATAAAAACGGCCATTAAATATCCAAGAATAACCATACCGCAAACCTCAAACCAAAAAGAATATAATATAATTAAATGTTATAACAACTAAGAGGAAATATGTCTAATTAAAAAAGGTGAATCAC
>NZ_LYRQ01000093.1:0-7098 GCF_001661605.1 Pseudoalteromonas sp. MQS005
ATTATGTAAAAAAATAGTAAAGCCTGTTAAATACAGGCTTTAGATAAGACTTTTGAGTTAATACTCTAAATTTTTTAATAACGCACTATTACGCTTTTTTAGTGCCACTTACTCGGGTCCAATCGCCTTCAATGGCAATTTCATCGAGCTCAATAAAGGGCGCGTATATGTCAGCAACCGATTGTGCTTGTTCTTCTAAAATTCCCGACATCGCAATTTTACCGCCTGGCTTTAATAATCCTAAAATAACACTATGAAGCTCACGCAGTGGTTGCGCTAAAATATTTGCCACTACAATGTCAGCAGTAAACTCAGGTTGGTTTTCTGGCAGGTACACTTCAAGCTTGTCAGCAACACCATTGCGATTAGCGTTATCTAGGCTTGCTTCCAGCGCTTGTGGGTCAATGTCTATCCCAATCATGCGCTCAGCACCCAATTTTATTGCTGCAATGCCTAATATGCCTGAGCCACAGCCAAAATCGACCACGGTTTTACCAGTTAAGTCTTGGCTTTCTAACCATTTTAAACACAGTGCTGTAGTGGCGTGTGTGCCAGTACCAAAAGCAAGACCAGGATCAAGTAGTACATTGACTGCGTCTGGGTCTGGAATGTCGCGCCAGCTTGGACAAATCCAGAGTTTTTCGCCAAATTGAATAGGGTGAAAATTATCCATCCACTCACGTTCCCAGTCTTTATCTTCGAGTTGCTCAATTTTGTAAACTAAATTATCTTTTAGCTCATCATGGCGTTTTAATAATGCAACCACTGCGTTCATATCGTGATTAGCTTCGAACAAGCCAATTACTGTGGTGTCAGCCCAAAATACAACAGTGCCAATTTTAGGCTCATAGATAGGCGTGTCTTTGGCATCAATAAAAGTAACAGAAGCACTGCCTGCTTCCATTAATAGATCACTGACTGCATCAGCAGTTGCAGCATTGGCATTGATACGGATTTGGATCCAAGCCATGTTTATTTCCTTGAAATAGAAAAAAGGCCGCTACAGCGGCCTTTTAAGTTAACTCATAATGTAACGCTAGATTATTTAGCGTCTAAAAAGCTTTTCAGTAAATCAGAGCGAGAAGGGTGACGTAATTTACGCAGTGCTTTCGCCTCAATTTGACGAATACGCTCACGCGTTACGTCAAACTGTTTACCTACTTCTTCTAACGTGTGGTCGGTATTCATATCAATACCAAAACGCATACGTAGTACTTTCGCTTCACGGGCTGTTAAGCCAGCGAGCACGTCGTTAGTTGCGCCACGAAGAGACTCCATTGTTGCCGAATCGATTGGCGAATCAATAGTGGTATCTTCGATGAAGTCACCTAAGTGCGAATCTTCATCATCACCAATAGGTGTTTCCATTGAAATTGGCTCTTTTGCAATCTTAAGTACCTTACGGATTTTATCCTCAGGCATCATCATGCGTTCAGCTAATTCTTCTGGATTTGGCTCACGACCCATTTCTTGTAACATTTGACGTGAAATACGGTTCAATTTATTGATCGTTTCAATCATATGTACTGGAATACGGATTGTTCTTGCTTGGTCAGCAATAGAGCGCGTAATTGCTTGACGGATCCACCACGTAGCATAAGTTGAAAACTTATAACCACGACGGTATTCAAACTTATCAACCGCTTTCATCAGACCAATGTTACCTTCTTGGATTAAATCTAAGAACTGTAAACCACGGTTGGTGTATTTTTTAGCGATTGAAATTACAAGACGTAAGTTTGCTTCTACCATCTCTTTTTTAGCACGGCGCGCTTTCGCTTCACCAATACTCATGCGACGGTTTATATCTTTAATACGTTCAATGCTTAAGCCAGTGCTTTCTTCCATTGAAGTAAGTTTGCTAATACAACGAAGTATTTCAGGCTTCACTTCTTCAAGTTTAGCTGAATGCTTTTCGTTTGCTGCAATTTCAATATCAAGCCATGCTGTGTCAGTTTCGTTGTTTGCAAAATGCTTAACAAAGGTTTTCTTTGGCAGCTTTGAAACTTGAACTGCATGCTTCATAATAAGACGTTCTTGAACGCGAACTCTGTCCATCATTTCACGCATGTTATTAACCATGCGATCAAACTGTTTAGGCACGAGTTTAAAGGTTCTGAACAGCTCACCGATTTCTAAAATAGCGGCTTGAGACTCTGGATGAGAGCGACCTTTCTTATCGAATGTTTCACGTGCTTTGGTGTATAAATCACGTAAATTTTCGAAATGGATGCGCGCTTCTTCAGGATCAGGACCTGTATCTACTTCTTCTTCGTCTTCATCATCGCTGTCATCGTCATCATCGTCGCTATCATCAAGCTGTTTTTCACTTAATTCAGAACCAATGTTGGTGGCAGCAATAGGTGGTGCTTCTTCTGCATCAGGATCGAAAAAGCCAGAGATAATATCGCTAAGACGCATCTCTTCTGCTTCAAACTTATCCCACTGTTCAAGTAGGTAAGTGATCGCTTCAGGGTATTCAGCAACCGAAATTTGAACTTGGTTAATGCCTTCTTCAATACGCTTAGCGATAACAATTTCGCCTTCACGGGTAAGAAGTTCAACAGTACCCATTTCACGCATATACATGCGAACAGGGTCAGTTGTACGGCCAATTTCTTTTTCTACAGTAGCAAGGGCTGCAGCGGCAGCTTCCGCTGCGTCTTCGTCTGTCGTGGTTTCTTGCATCATTAATTCATCGGCATCAGGCGCGTTTTCGCTAACCTTGATACCCATGTCATTAATCATGCTAATGATATCTTCTACTTGATCTGAGTCGATAATATCTTGTGGAAGGTGATCATTAACTTCTGCAAAAGTTAAGTAACCTTGCTCTTTACCTTTTTGAATCAGAAGTTTTAATTGTGACTGAGGAGTTGGATCCATAGAGATTGTTTCTTCCACTCTGATAAGTTGATACAACAGGCGCCATCATGGAGTTTGCTCAAAGGCTAACCAGAATAATGTGACGCAGTGAATAGCACAGTATAACAGCCTAAATCAAATCTGACTAGCTGTTCGTTGCTTTTAACGCTGTCATTAGTAAATGACATTCTAGTCGTTCGTCGCTATTTAGGCCCTGTGTCTTGTCTTTTATTAATAGGGTCTCTAGTCGATAATTTAAACACTGATCTTCAATAAATTTGAAAGTATTTTGAAAAACAGTCTCTAAACGCTCTTCATTTATTTGATGTTGCCATGTCGCTAACTTAGTTAATGGCTCGTAGTCATCGGTGCCCCGAAATGATTCAAGAATTTGTGCGGTGGTAATGCCATCTTTTTGTAATGCTTGATGTTGTAGTCGCAATAATAAGCCAATACCCGCAATATTCATTTGAGCTAAATCGGGTAAATAGGGCACACTTTTAGCCAAGTTAGGGTGCTGAATTAAAATCCCTATTGCTTGGCGCATGGGTGTAATTTTAAATTTTCGTTCAATTGCTTGCTGCTGTTTTGGCGTTTTTAAGTGATTATTGAGTTGCTCACGGGTACGGCCAATCAATCGCCCAAGTTGCTCTAGGATATTTTCTTGGTAAAACTCACTTGGGATCTTTTCAATCAGGGGCAGTGCCGCACTGAGTAACTTAGCCTTACCGGAATCTAGTGTTAAATCAATCTCTTTACTTAGTTTATTAAACAGCACTTTAGTGAAGTCATCTGCGTTTTCAAGGCGTTGCTCAAAAGCTGCTTTACCTTCTTGTTGTACGAGTGAATCAGGGTCTTCACCATCGGGTAAAAATACAAAATGCAGTGCTTTGCCATCGTTTAAGTAAGGCAACGCATTTTCGAGTGCGCGCCACGCAGCATCTTTACCTGCACGGTCACCATCGTAACAACAAATAACTTTATCTGTGGTTCTAAATAAAGTGTGCATGTGCTCGCTGGTTGTCGCTGTACCAAGGGCTGCTACGGCATATTCAATACCTTGTTCTGCCAGCGCTACTACGTCCATGTAACCTTCTACAATCAGTACATGGTCAAGCTTTTTGTGCGCTTGTTTAGCTTCATACAGGCCATAGAGTTCAAAGCCCTTATGGAATATGCGCGTCTCGGGAGAGTTTAAATATTTAGGCCCTTGATCTGCTTGCATTACTCGCCCACCAAAAGCAATAACGCGGCCGCGTTTATCACGAATTGGAAACATTAAGCGATCACGGAAAAAGTCGAATTGTTTACCTGGGGTTTTCTCTGATGCGAGTTTAAGCTCAACTAATTGTTCTTTTTGTTCTTGGTTTCGTCCAAGTTGTTGGCAGAGCCCTTCCCATTCGCTGGGTGCATAACCTATCATAAACTTTTTAACTGTTGCGCCGCTTAAGCCGCGACCTTTAACGTAATCGATTACCGCTTCAGAGTTACTGTGATGTTTTAACTGATGTTGATAAAAGCGTGCTGCATGCAGCATTAGATCATAGTCTGAACGTTTTTGTGCCGCTGTGCGCTCTGGTCCATTACTGCTCCCTTGTTCGCGAGGAACATCAAGGTTAAGTAAACTGGCTAGTTCTTCAATTGCATCAACAAACTCGAGTTTGTCATACTCCATTACAAAAGAAATAGCATTGCCGTTAGCGCCACAGCCAAAGCAATGATAAAACTGTTTATCTTGCGATACAGTAAATGAAGGCGACTTCTCATTATGAAAAGGACAGCAAGCTTGATAGTCTTTGCCCGCTTTTTTCAACCCTACCTTTGAGTCAATCAGGTCGACAATATCGGTTCGTGCCAATAAATCATCGATAAAGTTGCGTGGGATCTTTCCAGCCATTGTTTAAAGTACAGCCCTAAGATAAATAGAAAAGTGATGAAAACGAATTATAATACGCAAAGATTTGAACACAAATGCATAATTTTTTGAAGTACTAAATATCTAAACGAAGAAACCGAGCTCAAGGCTCGGTTTACTTCAATCATACTAAATGTATGTGGGGGTATTAGGCAGTTAATCGTTGCTTGATTAAACCTGAGATTTTGCCCATATCGGCACGACCTTCGGCTTTGCTTTTGATTATACCCATTACTTTACCCATGTCTTGCATACCTGCTGCGTTAGTATCAGCAATAGCCGCGTCAATGAGAGCAATAATTTCTTCTTCACTCAATTGTTGAGGTAAAAAAGCTTCAAGTGCTGTAATTTCATTGGCTTCAATATCAGCTAAATCATCACGCCCAGCATCTTTGTACTGAGTGTAAGAGTCGCGACGTTGTTTAACAAGCTTCACTATAACGGAGGTAATACCTGCGTCGTCTAGTGTTATTTGCTCGTCAATTTCACGTTGCTTGATTGCAGCAAGTACCATACGAATAGGGTTAAGACGTTGTTTGTCTTTGGCTCTCATCGCATCTTTTTGCGCATCTTTTAGCGTTATTAAAAGGCTCATTTATACAAGACCTAATATATTAGTATAATTTAACGCGACGAGCGTTATCACGAGAAAGTTTTTTCATGTGACGTTTAACAGCAGCTGCTTTTTTACGCTTACGCTCAGCTGTTGGTTTTTCATAGTGCTCGCGACGACGAACTTCTGAAAGGATACCTGCTTTTTCACATGAACGCTTGAAGCGACGAAGTGCTACGTCAAACGGTTCGTTCTCTCTTACTTTAATTACTGGCATTAAAAATTCACCTACCTAAATTATGAGCGTTGCTCAAGTTGATCAAACATTGATCAAGTGGTTCAAAAATGGTGCGGTATTGTAATCCGAAGCAACACCACATGTAAAGGATAATATTAACAGAAACACAGCAGCTAAAACAGTGTTAATTTATATGGCGTTGGTACAGCCGACAAAAAACCTGACCTGCCTTTTTCTCTTTAATTAACAACCAGTTATTTGGTGCTTTAAACGAGGTTAGCTCAGTTTCTACTTCAACATATATCAATGCTTCGGGGTCGAGCCATTGATTATTTTCCAATAAATCACAGCATGATTGAGCTAAATTTTTGCGAAATGGCGGGTCAATAAAAACCAAATTAAATGTGTCACTGGTGTTTTTTCTCTCTAAAAACGTCAGTGTATTGGTATTAACGACTTGCGCGTTTTGTGCATCAAGCGTCGCAATGTTTTGCTCTAATTGTTTTGCTGCTTGTGAATCAAGCTCTATGAATGTGGTGTGTTTTGCAAAACGCGACAATGCTTCAAATCCCAATCCACCGGAACCGGCAAAGCAATCGAGAGTGTGCGCATCGCGGGTATCGTGCATCAACCAATTAAACACCGTTTCTTTAATTCGGTCGGTTGTAGGACGCAGACCTTGAACATCTTTTACTGGCAGTTTTCGACCGCGAAATTGGCCGCTAATGATTCTAATAACCCCATCAGCTGATTTATGAGTGGTGTTATTTTGTGTGGTTTTTTTTCTCATTTAACTCACTAAAAATTGGTATCTATGATCTAGCTCAGATAATATTGCAATCATATCACGGCGTGTCATTTTTCAACTGCGCTAAAAGTGTTACTATTATGCACCCTCGAGGATAACGTGTTGCTAAAAGCAATTATTTAGGCTTAAAAGCACGCTATCATTATCGTTAGTTTATCAGATTTTTATAAGTGGTTATTAGCAAGTATGGCAAAAAAAAGTAAATTCATGTCGTGGCTCGGTTTTGGCAAGTCAGATAAAAAACAAGCAGAAGCTGATAAACAACAAGCATTAGCAAAAGAGCAGGCAGAAAAAGCCGAGCAAGAACGTTTAGCTGCAGAGCAAGCTGAGGCAGAGCGCTTACAAGCTGAAGCAGAAGCCGAGCGTATAAAACAAGCCCGAATTGCAGCTGAACAAGCTCGTTTAGCACAAGAGCAAGCAGAAAAAGCCGAGCAAGAACGTTTAGCTGCAGAGCAAGCTGAGGCAGAGCGTTTACAAGCTGAAGCAGAGGCCGAGCGTTTAGAGCAAGAGAAACAGGCGCAAGCACAGCGCGCAGTGGCAGAAGAAAAACAAGCGATTGAACACGCTAACGCAGAGCTATTAGCTAAACAGCAGGCAGATGCAGAGCAGCAAAGACAAGAGCAAGCCAAACGTTTAGCAGAACAAGAAGCGCAAATGCAGTTGGAGCAAGAGCGCATTGCAGCAGAAAAAGCTGAGAACGAGCGTTTAGAACAACAGCG
>NZ_LYRQ01000094.1:0-6774 GCF_001661605.1 Pseudoalteromonas sp. MQS005
CAAAACACACCTTAAAGAACTGCAATTTGTGAATTTTTTGTTAATTACCAGGGGTTGCATAAGAGTATAAGAGTCACTCTGTTGTAACTCTTATATTATTATATTGTCAGCTTGAAATTTGATGTCTAAAAGTGATTTTCGAGGGAGATTTTTTTTAGTCAATGTTAAAAAATTAGCTACTAAACTTATTCTTTATTAATAAGTATGCAAATTTAGAATTTGTAATTAAGTAACGTTTCCACATTCTGCCGGGTTCTTGTATAACCCTGTAAAGCCATTCGAGCCCTGCTTTTTGCATCCACTGTGGTGCGCGCTTTACTTTGCCTGCTACAACATCAAACGTACCACCAACTCCCATTACAAAATCAACGCCGAGTTTGTCTTGCCATTTATTAATAAAGTTTTCTTTTTTAGGAGAGGTAATAGCTACAAATAACAACTTAGCGCCCGATTCACGTATTTTAGTGACTACTGCTTCTTCGTCATCCCAAAAATAACCATCGTTATATCCTGCTATGTTTAAATTAGGGTTTTGTGCTTTTACTTTATTAACTGTTTTGCTCACTACCTCTTCGGTAGCGCCAAGTAAAAATACAGGGAAGTCGCGCTTGGCACTCATGGCTAATAATTCATGAAATAAGTCAACCCCAGCTACTCGCTCTGGTACATTGTGTCCTAAAAAGCGTGCGCCAAAAACAACGCCCATACCATCAATATTAATTACCTCACAGGCTTTAACCGATTCAGCTAAAACAAGATCTTTTTGCATATTAACTATCTTTGCAACATTAACCACTACATGCTGTAGAAATTGCTTTTGCTCAATTCTGTTTTCAATAAAAGACACTGTCTCTTGCATGGTGGCAATATCCATGGGTGCTTTTAAAAATTCAATACGTTTCATATTAAGTCCGTTTTTTAAAGTTGTTCAGTATCATTTTGCTGCGTTATGCTAACTTTTTGGCGATTAAAATAAGCAAACGAAAAATAGACCCATGCTTGTGTCCAACGCACATAGTCAACCTTATTAGTGAAGTACTTATTTTTTTGATAAATAAAACGCTGCTTTTTAGGCATATACAAGGTTTGAATAGCGCGGTTTATTACTTTTTCGGCCACCACAAAGTCATCTGGCGTTTTACCTACTTTTAATAGCGTAAAAATAGCCTGAGACACGCTATGCATATCAAGTGGGTAACGGTTATTATTGTAATACTTTGCGGTGCCATCTTGCTCAAACAAATGTGCTTTATAATAGGTAAAGCCTTGTGCAATTGCGGCCTCAAACTCATCCGTTTGTAGCTCATCGCTCAGTAAACGCAACGCTTCCAAATTATAACCGGTATGAAAGCCATCAATAAACTGGTGATGATGGCGAGCACCATATACCCACGAGCCATCAGCCCCCTGCTCGCTTACAGACTGGCGAGCCGCATTTAAAGCAAGCTGTTTGTAGTGTTGGTTATTAGTAAGTACGGCAACTTTTGCAACCCATGCTGCGCCCCAAAGGCTAGCATTATGCACAAAAGCAGTTTCACCTGGAATATAACCAAAAAACTGCCTACCATCACATTCTTTGTATAACGTTTTTACAATAAAGTGGGCACTATCAATTGCTGGCTCTGAGTATTTTTTATCATTCGTAACTTCGCTTAACGCATATAACGCCTGTGCTACATATATAGTAGTAATAACATTCGGCTTACCTTTAGGTACAAAAAACGCACGGGCATTCCAATCAAAATGGTAGCCCCAGCAACTATGCTGCCAAATAGTTTTATCACTTTGCTGAGTTAGCAACCAATCAGCTAGCTCTATGGCCTCATCTAAGTATGTTTGTTCATTTGTAACTTTATAGTCTTCTAATAAACCTAAAATAAATAAGCCAATGCCTTTTGGGTTGCGCTTTTTAGGTACTCCAAATAAAGGCCTTAAATTCACAGCTAAGCGTTTATGTAATTGAATCCACGCAAGGCCAATAACACCTTTTTTCAAACGAGGGAAAAGCTCAAATAACTTGCTATTTAGGCCGTCAAATGGATCAGCTCCACTGTAATTATTGGTTATGGCTTGCTGAAGTAATAACTTATTTAATTTATGTAATTTCATTATAAACTTTTTCTAATGAAGGAATGACAACATCAAATGAAAATTCAGTATTAAATTTTCCAAATGCATTTATTTTAACTGCGTTTTTAAGCTTCTCATTAGAGAGGTAATTGTCTAGGTGTTGTACTAACTGCTCTCGCTCGCCGGCTTTAAACAATAGGCCTGTAACATTATGTTCGATAGCATCTGATATTCCTCCTACGTCAGAGGCTATAACAGCTAAATGGCTTGACATAGCCTCTATTACACCCATAGGAAAGCCTTCTTTGTAGCTAGGTAGACAATAAATATCAGAAGAGCGAAATAATGCTTCTTTAGCCTCGCCACTTACCCAACCAGCAAAAGTAATCTTATTTTCAACACCTAACTCAGTGGCTAGTGACTTATAAAAATCGAGATTGCCTGTACCGCCTAAAGTTAGAGTTATAGTGGGATAAATATGGCTAACTTTTGCAAATGCATAAATTAGATCACTTACGCCTTTAGCTTCTTCTAAACGACCTAGAAATAAAATATGGCCAGCGGTAGGATCCGGATTTTCACAAACCTGCTCTGTTGCATTATAAACAATCGAAACTTTTGTTGAATTACCTAGGGTATCGTTTAACCATGCGTACCAACTCTTAGATAAAACAATAATTTTATCTGCTTTAATAAAGGTATTTAAAATATGACGTTTTTTCCCTGCGGTAGATGAATCATAAAATAGCTTAAACCCCCCACCATGTAAGTGAATAATAACCTTGCCGCCTAAAAGTTTAATAAGCCTAACAAGTAAAGATTTACGCTTATAACTACCATTTGATGCCATATGAATATGCACGAAGCCAATGTCACGACTTAATAAATAAAAGCATACTACAATTAAACACTTAAAAAATATAAGCATAGAAGTAACAATGTTAACTTTGCCTTTATGACTTACAATCAGTTTAATATTCCATTTGTCTAATAAGCCGTATTGGCGATACTGTTGCAGTACAGAAGCAATGCCACCTTGCCCCTCTATACTAGTCCCTATCATTAAGTTCATTAAGTTCTCTTTATATGGCAAATTGCTTGAATTGATTTTCCGGTATTAGTTTTTTTTAATTCTGGAACATATTCAAAATTTACTAACATTTCCTGACCTAAGCGAGCCTTTACATTTGCAACCACTACCGCCTGTTGCTCGTTATCAAATGCACAATCTGCAATAACACTTATGGTAATCTCGCCTAATTTATTTTGTATAAATTGACTGCCAATAATACCTTTTGCACCTTTAACACATTGATCTAGTGCATATACCTTTTCACCTTCAGTATTAAAAACATGTTGAACTTCTCTACCCACAATCTCTTTCGCAATAGGATATACCCGCCCACAAGGGCACTCTTTTTCATCACTTAAAACTACTTGATCACCAGTTTTGTATCGAATGAGTGGAAAGTAAAAGTTGTTAAAATTAGTGCCGATAATTTCGTATTTACCGTCTCCCGCAGCTTCAAACTCAACATGTGAATAGTCGGTCAAAATATGGTATCGCCCATGCTCACAGTTAGCAATTGCTGCGACTCTTTCAAATTGACCATACCAATCAAACACTTTACATTGAAAGTATTTTTCAACAACCGCTCTATCGCCATCGGTTAAATTTTCAGAAGACGTTAAAATTGATTTTAATTTGCCAGGGTAATATTCGTCTTTCTGTTGTAAATACTTAGCTAATGTCACAATTGAGGAAGGATAAGCTTGTATAACAACAACGCCAAAATGATACATTGCTTCAATATAGCTACCTAATACGTCTTTCCTCATATGAAAAGACGATAAAACAATCATGTCTTCAAACCAAGAGTAACGCCAAAATGGTCCTGAACTTTGCTCAATCGGTACGACTAAATCTCCTCTTAACCATGCTCGTTTATCCCCTTTTTTAAAACCAGCCCATGCGCGTTGACGATTAGCAAAAGCTCGTTCTGCAACGATAGATTCCTTAGTTTGAGGTATCATTAAAGGCGCACCGGATGTGCCACTTGTTGTTCCATTGATTGTAATATCAGTAGTATTTTGATTATAAAAATCACTATGACGCCTTTTTACAATACTTTTATCTATTACTGGAAACTTGTCGAAATTATGGCTATCGATTTTATTATAAAACGCAGTATTATTTGTTGCGTTGTGCAAAGCCACGCACAACTTATCCGAGCTATAGTTAACTAAAATAGAGGAAGATTTTTCATTTTTATGTAAGACCTCTTCCAGCTTTTTAGTACCTGCACCATCACGGACACATTTCTTTAGCAACCCCTTAACACTAACAAGAATATTTTGTACAAATATAGGTGAACATCGGTATAGCTTAGTTGTGTACATGATTTTGTTTCCATAAGTCAGTCATGGTCTGTGGAGTAAACCCTTCTTTCTTTAGTCTGCGTATTATCGAAGCTAAGGGTGAAAATATTGAGTAATCTTTTGGATGACCAATCAATACAGTTGATGTATCTACCTTATTTTGCATGTGTTCAAGAAAATAGTTAATCTCAACACGGCTTGACAAACACACATCAAAATTTGCATTTGCACTAGCAATAGCTTTCGAATCATCACAACTTGGCTCAAAGCCCCCTTCCACCTTTTTAAGCCTTTTACTCTTTAAGGCAGAGAATATTCTCGCGAAGCTCAACCTTTCATTTAAAGAACTAAACTTAGTCAATAACGGAAACTCAAAAGTACCATAGGGTAATGAAAAAACAGCATCTGACTCATAACTTGAGTAATTATATGCTGATAATTTTGAATGAGTAACATATCCAGGACAAAGTGATGAATCATATAAAATACCAGCATCCTTAAATGCTATGTAAGTTGATTCATCAAACCCTAAATTATATCCACCTGCTCTAAAGCCAATACATTCATAATCAGATGAAATAGGGGTTAATAATCTCTCTAAATACTGCTTGCCTTGAATTAATAAATTTAACTTTGAAGGTTCCGCTTTATCGTCACTTTTTGTAGGGAGTGATGAAAAACGCCAATAATCAAAATTTAAAATCCAACAGTTACTCTTATACTCTGCACCAAACCATTGGGGATGAAGGTGTAATTGTAAATCATGTCCTTCTTTAAGCATTCTCGCAAGTTGTTCTGAAATAACTTTTGCTTCACGTTGATAAACAGCATTATTTGGAAATTCACTAGCTCTATCGATTATTGCTTTTATTTCAAGCTGCTCAATAAAGAATGTTGCTTTTACATTTAATTGTTTTAGTAAATCTAATATCTTACTCGTAGGTTCGACTAAATTCTTAAAAACACAGCCTTTCCCACTGCCAAATAATTCATAGTCAAAAGTTAAACAATAATTTAATGACACTGCCTATTAACTCCTTTTGAAAATAGTTTCCGCCCTTTGCCTAGTAAACTTTCTGTAGAAATAGAATAGCTAATAAAGCCGGTTTTTTTTGATAATATGACTAACTCAGGGCAATACTTATCTAAAAAATCTTTCGGCTCAATCAGTGAAACATCACCATGATGATAATAAGTATCGACATTTTGCATACCAAAATTGGTTTTAACTTTTCCAACCATTTTAGTTTTACTGTATAAGTATTCTTTATCTTGCTCAAACATATCTTCTAACATATGTACAACAGAGCAATTTCGTACACCTAACCCTATGGCTTTTGCATTTTTTAACTGGCTGAATTTATAGTAAGGGCTCCCCTCATCGTATGGATAGGCACACTTTTCATGGTCCTTCACGATTTGTCTTGCATTTTCACCCCAGACAGCAACAGCTTTAATAGGATGAATACTAATTTGTACATTTTCTGTTTGACTAAAAACCTGGGCAAGTGCACCTGTGGAGCAACGTATTGTTTTAGCATCAAATACTCGTCCACTTTCAAGCCAATGTCTTGATAAACCGGGAGGATAAAAAGGCATCATAATATGCCCATTCGGCCCAACCACTTCTTTTAGAGTAGTTATAAGTACATTGGGAGTAAAATCGGCATTTAAGAAACCGAAGCCGCAATGCACTATAATGGAATCACCTTTTTGTATGTATAGATCGTTAACTAACAAATTTCTAAAATGAGCTAAGGAAGTTTTTTCACCTCCGCTATTTTTACGCTTCATTTTATACTTGTATTTTCGTAATATCTGAAAAAGTGAGGATGACTTTAAATAAGCAATCATTTTATCTAAAATCCTTCATATTTATGCCTGATTTGATAACCTTGGCCGGAATACCAACTACGACTGAGTTAGGTGGAACATCGCTCAAAACAACAGCATTGGCACCTACAACAGAGTTTTCACCAATAGTAATATCACCTAAAACTTTAGCGCCGGTGGCTATATATACCCCATCACCAATACGAGGAACTTCTTTCGACTTTGATCTACCTCCAATTGTCACATTTGTTCCGATAATACAATTTTTTCCAATTACAGCACGTTTATGAATAACCACTCCGATACCTCCATATCCAAACTTCGTACCCTCACCTATAGAAGTTTCACTGTAAATCGCACAACGATAAATAGTTCGAATGAGTACATTCGTAATTGTTGGAATTAGTGGGATTCTTTTTTTGTAGCAAGCATGGCCAAAATTTTTTAAAAACATTTATGAATCGCCTTGAGTTGGTATTTAAATAAAAATTA
>NZ_LYRQ01000095.1:0-6773 GCF_001661605.1 Pseudoalteromonas sp. MQS005
AAAATAAGCCACACCTTAATTTAACTGACGTAGAGCTCAACGCACTAGTTATCGCTTAAGCAGATCTCAGGTTAACTATAAAAACGTCTTTAATTTAGGCAAGGCACACACAATGAAAAGAAAATTAGTATCGCTAGCAATTGCGGGTATTTTAGCTGCTCCAAGTGTTTCAGCAGTAGAAGTGTTTAAGGATGAAAAAAATACAGTCGCAGTAGGCGGATATATTGATGCGCGAGTGATAAATACTCAAGGTCAAAACGAAATCGTCAATGGTGCCTCACGAATTAATTTTGATTTTAAACGCCAACTAAAAAACGGCTGGGAAGCAATGGCTTTAGTTGAATGGGGTGTCAACCCTGTTGGCAGTAGCGATATTGTATACAACAACCGTTTTGAATCTATTCAGGATGAGTTTTTATATAATCGTTTAGGTTATGCAGGACTTAAACACGATAAATACGGCCAAATTACGATTGGTAAACAATGGGGTGCGTGGTTTGATGTTGTGTATGCAACAAACTACAGCTATGTTTGGGATGGTAACGCTGCCGGTGTTTACACTTACAACAAAGACGATGGTGCAGTAAATGGTACTGGTCGTGGTGATAAAACACTGCAATACCGTAATAGCTACAACGACTTTGACTTTAGTGTTCAAACTCAGTTAAAAAATAGCGCTTTTTATACTTGCGATGTAAGTAATATTACAGAATCACAATGCCAAGCAAATTTTGAGTCTGGAGATGCTGCTGCACAACAAGTTGAATTTAACTATACGTTTGGCGGTGCAGTAACCTATAACGTGACTGATAAGCTAAAACTGACCGCGGGTATTAACCGCGGCGAGTTTGAATTAACGTATGGCGACGGAACAACCCGCTCTGTTGACGATTTAATTTATGGTGCAGGTGTTATTTGGGGCAATATTGATGCGCCAGGCTTGTATGTAGCCGCTAATATCAACAAAAACGAAAACCACGATACAGATAACATAGGTCGTTTAATTAAAGATGCGATTGGTATTGAAACATTTGTGTCGTATCGCTTTGATAACGATTTTAGACCATTTATTGCCTATAACTTATTTGATGCAGGTGATGACTACGTAATTCAACCAAACTTTAATGCCGATCCTAACGATGTATTTAAGCGTCAGTTTGCAGTTATTGGTGTGCATTACTTAATTGACCAAGACACACAACTTTATGTAGAAGCACGTAAAGACTTTGGTGATTTTGAAAGTAATAATAAACAGCAGCAAGCGCTAATGGAGCAATCTGAAGATGACGGTATTGCTTTTGGTTTTAGATACGTTCTTTAATATCAGTTGAGCTTTCAAGCTTAAAATCACAAAGCTAAACTTAAAGCCCTGCAAAATAGCAGGGCTTTTTTCGATTTGTTTAGTTGAAGCTTGAGCTATTTTTTCTTAAATGCTTTTTTTAACGCACGCGTCCCCTCTGTTGGCCCTAGAATAAGCCATAAAAAAGCAACCCCTCCTGGGACTAAAACTACTTTTAATATTGGCCCTAGCAAATAAGAATAAAAATAAATTAGTGGAATAAAAAGTACATAACCAATAACACGTTTGATAAACTTCATGTAACACCCTTATAAAAATGAGCGTGCTCACAATATTAATTGAGCGCGCTCAATTAATCAAATAATGATTTAGCCCTTTTATTTAAAAAACAAGTAAAGCATTGAAATATAATGAGTAAAAAAGAAAAGACACGCGATAAAATTTTAGCTTCAGCATGGGAATTATTTTTGCTGCAAGGTTACGATCACACATCAACAAGAGAAATAGCGGTTGCAGCCAATGTTGCTGTAGGTACAGTGTTTAGTCATTTTGAAAATAAAATTGATTTATTGATGGCCGGTATGCAACAACAAATAGCCGTTATTATTAACCAAGCAAAGCAGTTAGATACGCAGCACTCCCCTCGCTTAAAGTTACGTCATTACGCTCATCCGCTTTATTCTTTTTATTGTGAAAATAGTGAATTTAGTAAGCTATTAATTAGCGACATCATTTGGAGAACGTCTTTTTTTAAAGCGCAGATGGATGAATTTAAACAACTGCTTTTTAGTGAACAACCGAAGTTTGATGAAACAAAAGCAAGCGTAATGATGGACTGTTATTTTATGACCTTAATAGATGGGTTAAACGATCCCTTACCTAATGCTGAAAATATGCTTAGACAGTTAAGTAATAAAATAGCGCTTTTGTAATTAAGTCCTAAACGTATAGACCGGTGCTGATATAAATAAAGCACCACCCACCTTTTTTGTTATTTAAATTCTTTATTTAACGATCCAGATAGCCAAACTCAATAAGCGTTATAAACCCACCACTCCACTTATGAGTAAATCGATAATTTATATTACCCCATTGCTAAGATTACATTTAAACACAATTAAGTATGATGTGTTCTTTCATGTATTACCTTACATCCACCAGCCATTTACACCATAAAATAATTTATAGCAAAACGGCTTAACTGTACATATACACAGTTAACATACGGTTTTCAGTTAACATTTATTTAGCCTCTAAATAAATAATACCAATTCGCTTAATTAAGTGGTCTATTTTGAGGCTGGAAAAACGAGTTGATAGCTAGGCAAATAATTCGCTATTTAGTTGTTCTAAATGAGAGTTTTTTAACACAGGTAGCGACACGTTTAGCCCCGCAAAATGATTAAGTATTATTGCGGATTGGTATAAGTAGCTCCTGCTCTATAAAAGCTAAAAACAAATCAGCTTTACCAAAAAGTTCAGGCGAAGTTTCATTGTTAGGTCGAGGATTTATATTAACGTCCTTCCTTGCATAAGGTGGCACAAGATCACGATTTCGAGTATCAGTAAAAAAACTGATTAGGTATGGCAACTAAAATAGCCTCATTCAATATACTTTCAGGATTTAATGCTTTTAGCGCCTTATCCCAATTAGCTAAATTAAAATTACCGTCTGTTTTTATAAAAAGTGGATAAGCTTTAGTTTTATCATAATTGTTAGGTAATCTTATAAATACTTTTCGAGACTCTTCAAGCACTTTCGAATCTAGGGTTACATCAACAAAGTCTGAAACATTATTTTGATAATAACTAAACCCAGTTATTACAAACCCAAATACACTAACAGCTAACAATACATTTAAAATAATCGTTTTTTTAATTCTCATACGGGGCTCATTTTAGTTAATTGCTTATGCCATACGCCACTATTAAGTTGCGGGTTAAATACAAAGCCAAGTTTAGTGAGTAAGTTATAACAGCGTACATTTTTACCATGAATTTCTGCATATAAGTGCTCAATGTTTAAAGAGCTATGCACTTCACTGACAAAGCCTTTAAGTACTTCTTGCATTAAGCCTTGCTGCCAATAAAAAGGATCGAGTTCGAAGGCCAAATAAGCACTTTGGGTTTGTTTACATATTTTATATAAGCCACATGTACCCAGTAGTTTGCCACTCATATTATGTTCAATAGCGAGTCGAATCACTTCACCTTCGTAATATCCGCTTATATCATCTTGAATTAATTGTTTAATATGGTCTTTGTTTAAAGGTGTTTTATAGTCATTAAACTCATACACTAACGGGTTATTTAAAATAGTTAATAACGCTGAGCCATGTTTGTGAGTAATTAAACGTAAGGTAACGCGAGGTAATTTTATAGTTTTAAACATGCTAATGCCGTACAGAGTAAACAAGTTCAACCACTGCAGCATTATAAATAACTACAGCGCTTTAAATAGAACTTTATAGAATGGCATTATTAACTTACCATACCGTATTCACAAGCATTAATTGAGATAAACTATGAGTGACAATTTTAAAGTAATACAACCAACTACTACTGTTTACTGCCCAAAACGTGGTGAAGGTTGGACCCTTACCGGCATTACTAATATTAACGAGTTTACGTCGGTTATGTTTGATGGTGTACGTTACACCTTACCAGCGAGAGAAATTGTAGAGCAGTTGTTGCCTAACCAATTAGCGCGTGAACAGCAAAATAGCTAAATTAAAGAAAATTTATCACTTAACCATATGTACACAGTTTTCTGGTAATGGGCTTAAGTTTTGATTTTCTGGGGTATTAGCAGCAACTTTAAAGCCTAGCTTTTTATAAGCCGATACTGCTGCTAGGTTGTTTTTATAAACAAACAATGAGCAATCATTAACATTTAAGTTTAATTGCCCATGTTTACATAATGCTTTAATTAGGGAGGCTGCAATTCCCTCCCCCCTTCGTATAGGGTTTACTATTAAACGCGCCAAATGACATTTGTTTTTTTGTTGATAATATTGCCCAAAAGCGAGTAATACGTTTTGTTGTCCAACCAATACAAAAGAAGTCGAGACATCAAGGTTTAAGTCTTCAATAAAAGTCTGCGCCGTAAATGGGTACCTAAAGTAAGGGCCAGCCCATTGAGTTATGTCATGTTGATCATTAAACCAACTCATTAGCTCGATAATATGCGTATTATTAAGTGGTTGTAATGTCATTCGCCTTGTTGATTCCTTCAAAACGCATCATCTTCGCTATACACATTTACGCCAAGCTCGTCTTCATCATCAAACACCACAAACGTAATGGGCTTACAGCATACTTGACAATCTTCTATGTATTGCTCATCAATATCAGCCACATCAATTAATACTTCTATGGTTTCGCCGCAGTAAGGACAACTGATTGACTTTTCAGTTAACTGGTTCATATTTCACCTGATATTTGTATGATTGTGTGATCTCACTTTAGTAAACAACCTTATATATGACAATGCTCGTAAAGTGACTTAATAATTCAAATTTAAACAGCGTTAGCTAAAATATTGTTTAACTTAATTAAATCAACTAAGCCATGTTGGTTCTGATTTAAAAAATAATCGCATTGCCAACGCTGAGTGACTATAGCAGAATTACTAAATGCGCCAGTCCCTTTTAATGCCCTACTTTCGCTCCAAGGCGGAAATACTCTAAAAGCCGTTTTGCCTTTATGGTTTCTACCTGTGACGATGCCTTTTTTAACTAACAACTCAACTGGAAATAAAAAGAAACCTTTTTGTATATTTGCTACTTGGTTATTAATAGTGGTTAATCCATCACTTGAAACCGCTACTAATAAATAGTCAAACTCATTGGCAAATGGAATTGGTTTAGAATTACTCAAATCCGCTGGGCGTTTCCATAGTGCTAAAAAAGCGCCAGGTCTGTCGGGTGTAATTTTAGCTTTTCTGTAAATTATACGTTTTTGGTTTAAAGTAAATGCATAGCCATGGTATTGGGCATTTTGATTATGAGGTATCAACTCATCAGCGTTTGGTAGTTTATACCCTGAGGGAGCAAAGTTGTTTTGTAAAATGATTAATAATTCATCATGCAAATGATCATTCGTCATTAAACTTTTCATATCTCGCATCCGTTTTATATAAAGTGAGTTCAAACCCTTCAGCAACTTTGTAATGAAAGAGTTTTTAAAGTTAGCGGGTCTTACTATACAAGTATTTATACATAACTAAAGGTGAACATTTTTATGAAACACACATTAGCGCTAGCATTGACCTCTGTGGGGCTTTTGTTTAGCTCATTAACATACGCTAAAACCGAACAAGCTATTTTAGCCGGTGGCTGTTTTTGGTGTATGGAAAGTGACTTTGAAAAACTCGAAGGTGTAACCGATGTGATCTCAGGGTTTACTGGTGGTGAACTTAAAAATCCAACCTACAATGGTAATCACCAAGGCCACTACGAAGCTGTGCTGGTTACCTACAACACTAATGTATTAAGCTATCAAGATATTTTAAACCATTACTGGGTGAATATTGATCCTTTTGACGCAAAAGGTCAGTTTTGTGATAAAGGCCCAAGCTACCGTAGCGCAATTTTTGTAGCCAATGAGCAGCAACGAAAGCTAGCTCAAAAATCTAAACAAGCCGTTATGAATGAGTTTACTAACCAAACAGTGGTAACCCCTATTCTTGATGCTAAAACCTTTTACCCTATAAAGGGCGATGAAAGTTATCACCAAGATTATTACAAAAATAATCCTATTCGTTATAACACCTATCGCTGGCGTTGTGGCCGTGATAGTCGCCTAGAAGACATTTGGGGCGATAGAGTTACCCACTGAGTTTAAAAAACCAAAAGGCTGCAAAAAATGCAGCCTTTCTAATATTTAAGCAAAGTAATAGCAGACTAATTATTTATTCTATGCTCAAAGCTGCAAGCCCACTTAAACAATTCATTTTTTAAGACGGTTAAATAGGCTTCCTATCATGACGATTTCTTTTTTATAGGAAACACCTTAAACCAAAATGCCATTTCAAAAACAAAGCCCGCAATAATAAAAATAAATAAGCCAGTAGTGCTACCATAAGAATAACAGGCAATAGCAGCAATAATTAATGCAGCTAAAATCAACCATTTTATAAACACATTCATCTTTAATACCTTCAGTTCTGTTGATTTATCGTGGCAAATTCCATTTAGGTAATCAGATCCTATGCATCATGATTATTCCCCAAAAAAGTGTGTCTAGCGTAATTACTCGTTTATTGTTTGTCTATTAAAACGTATCGTAAAATGTTACGCATTGTTTCTACTGAGTTTTTATTTTAAAAAACGCGTTATTTACAGAATCTTTAATTACTAATACCTCAAGTAAGTACACCTTCGCTCACAATAATTTATTAAATGTTCTAATACAAAGGTAAATTTTTTGTTGCCACAAAAGGGACTAATGAGTACTTTAATTAAATAATTAG
>NZ_LYRQ01000096.1:0-6725 GCF_001661605.1 Pseudoalteromonas sp. MQS005
AAAAACACATATAATTAAATTAAATTAAAATTTTAATAATCAACAACTTAAAAAGAAAACCTGCACTTTCATCTCGCTACCTAATTTTTACTTTCACCTGCTCGTATGTAAATAAATAACATACTTTGATAACCGTCTCGTAAAATTTACACACGCGCTATTTACTAAATAACAACACCCTCTTCCCCAAAACCCCAATCTGGTTAATCATGCAGGCAATACGATAACTAATAATCGCAGTGCTTAATTGCGGGAGTAATTATAATGAGTGAAGTAAATAACCCTTTAGGTTTGGTTGGTATTGAATTTACCGAGTACGCAACACCCGATGCCGATTACATGGATAAAGTGTTTACCGATTTTGGTTTTTCAAAGTTAAAAAAATTCAAAGGTAAAGACATTGTTTATTACAACCAAAACGATATTCATTTTTTACTAAATAATGAACGCGATGGTTTTTCAGCTGAATTTGCTAAAAATCATGGCCCAGCAATTTGTTCTATGGGTTGGCGCGTAGAGAACGCTCAAGCGGCGTTTGAAGCAGCGGTTGAGCGTGGCGCTAAGCCTGCTACTGATGCAGCAAATAAAGACTTACCGTACCCTGCCATTTACGGCATTGGCGACAGCTTAATATACTTTATTGAACAGTTTGGCGATAAAGGCTCTATCTACGCAAACGACTTTGAAGATTTAGCTGAGCAAAACGTCGTTAATGATAAAGGGTTCTTACGTATAGACCACTTAACTAACAACGTTTATAAAGGCACAATGGAAACATGGGCTAACTTTTATAAAGACGTGTTTGGTTTTACCGAAGTGCGCTACTTTGATATTAAAGGCCAAAAAACAGCCTTACTCTCTTATGCATTAAAATCACCTTGTGGCACTTTCTCTATTCCAATCAATGAAGGTAAAGGTAACGACAATAACCAAATTGATGAATACCTAGGCGAATACAATGGCCCAGGTGTACAGCATTTAGCCTTTTTAACTGATGACTTAGTGAGCTCACTTGATAAGTTAGATAAATCAACTATCGCCACTTTAGATATTATCCCTGAGTACTACGATACTATTTTTGACCGTGTACCATGGGTTAAAGAAGACAAAGAAAAGATTCGTGAGCATCAAATCCTGGTTGATAGCCAAAGCGAAGATTGCTACTTATTGCAAATTTTCTCTAAAAACTTATTTGGCCCTATCTTCATTGAGATGATTCAACGTGTTGACGATGGTGGCTTTGGTGAAGGTAACTTCCAAGCGCTGTTCGAATCAATCGAGCGAGATCAAGAACGCCGCGGCGTTTTATAATTAAAATTATGACTCTAAAAAGCAGCGTATTTCGCTGCTTTTTGTCGTTTAATCGTAACTAAGAGAGCTTATCTCTCTTTGCGTGTTTAAATCGCGCTTTTCATCACCATATAACTAGTAGATATTTAAAATTTGCTGGTGCTATGTTCTTATCTAATAAATTGATATGCGCGACCAACTAAACCAAAGGAAATGTAATGAGTTTAATTAACGAAACCCATGATATAAATTTAACTAGCTGGGTTGCATCAGCAAATGATGCACAATGTGACTTCCCTATCCAAAATCTACCTTTTGCCGAAGTACGTCGCAAAAATAGCAACGAAGCTTTCCGAGGCGCGGTTGCCATTGGCGATCAGGTTATTGATTTAGCAAAAGTAAATGAACTCGCTATTTTTAGTGGCGATGCTCAAGTCGCCATTGCTGCAGCAAGTAAACCTACACTAAATGAGTTTATGGGTCTGGGTGAGCAATATTGGTCAGCCCTACGTTTAGCATTATCGAAAGCATTACGTGAAGGTTCTGAGCATCAAGAACAACTTACACACGCACTTATTGCGCAAAGCGAGATTGAATTTGCTCTGCCGTGTCGCATTGGCGATTACACCGACTTTTACACCTCGATTTATCATGCTACGGCCGTAGGTAGTTTATTCCGCCCTGATAACCCACTGCTACCGAATTACAAGTGGGTACCGATTGGTTATCACGGTCGTTCGTCATCTATTGGCGTATCTGGTCAGCAGTTCCATCGCCCTAAAGGACAAACTAAAGCGCCAGACGCAGAAGTACCTTCATTTGGTCCGTGTAAGCGTCTTGATTACGAGCTTGAACTGGGTATTTACTTGGGTAAGGGTAATGAGCTGGGTGATGCTATTGCCATTGAAAATGCTGAAAAACATGTGTTTGGCTTTTGTGTTTTCAACGATTGGTCAGCACGTGATTTACAAGCATGGGAATACCAACCGCTTGGTCCATTTTTAGCAAAAAACTTTGCATCAACCGTGTCACCATGGATTGTAACTACCGAAGCACTTGCACCATTTAGAACAAGCTGGACGCGTGATGAAAATGATCCGCAACCATTGGAATATTTAGAATCAACGGCTAACCGTGATCAAGGCGCATTTGATATTCAAATGGATGTTAAAATTCAAACACAAAAAATGCGTGATGAAGGCTACAATCCAACACAAGTGTCTAAATCTAGCTTTAAGCATTCTTACTGGACTGTGGCACAAATGGTGACTCACCATACGGTAAACGGTTGTAACTTTATGCCAGGCGACATGCTGGGCTCTGGAACGCAATCAGGCCCAACTCATGAAGAAGCCGGTTCATTACTTGAGCTTTCTCGTGGTGGTAAAGAAAAAATTACCTTAAGCAACGGCGAACAGCGTAGCTTCTTAGAAGACGGCGACAACGTGATAATGCGTGGCTGGTGTGAAAAAGAAGGTTTTGCACGTATTGGCTTCGGCTGCGTGGAGAGTACGGTATTGCCAGCAAAATAATTGTAAAATCAATAAACTAGTAAAAAAGGGTGGCCGAATAAGCCGCCCTTTTTTATTAATTAAGCCATAGTTACAATTTTTTTCTGGCTTTTTTAGTTGAAATTGCTATCTTGAATCCGTTAATAGCCAGTAAATATGTGACATGTCTGTATTCATAAAATCTTTTTTTCATAAAAACTTCCCAGCTCGCCAGCTGCTTATTCGCCAAAATGGCGAAGTAAAGCATGTGGTTTTGGCACCATGGTTACAAGTTTCTGTACTCGCTATTATTATCACCGCTATTGTGTGGATGAGTGTCTCTAGTATTCGTGTGTATATGCAAACACACCAAATATCTCATATCGAACAAACTCAACTTGATAAGCAAGCGCAGTGGCAACAAAAAGTAAAGCAGCAGCAGCAACGCTATGCATTACAACAAGAACAGTTAGCTGAACTAGAACAAAAACAAGCTTTATTACAAGGTATGATTGAATCATTGCCTGCTTCTATTAGCAAAGACGCCATTAAATTAGAGGGTGAGCTTGACTCCTCCCCTATAAATGAGAGTGAGAGCGAATTCCATGAGCCGCTCGAAGATGACAAGTCACAAAACAAACATGCCCATAATAGCGCCACCAGTTTTGAGCAGCGCTATACTTTACTAAATGAACAATACGATACTAATTTTACCTTATTAGCTGCGCAAATTAATCAACGCCACGACGCTATTTTAGAGATATTGCAAGACACAGGTCTTGAAAATGCACTTGCACAGCACCTCGCCTTAGCGGCACAAACAACGGCGCAAGGTGGCCCGCTGGACATACTTGATGAAAGTAAAATACCCAATACATTTTTAGCAATTGCCGATAAGTTGCTTGTTTTAAATCAGCTAGAAAACTTTTTAACCGCCTTGCCGAACACATTACCCTTACCTGCCGCAAAATATTATATTTCGAGCAACTTTGGGCTTCGAAAAGATCCCATGAATAAAAGACGCGCATTTCATAAAGGCGTTGATTTAGCTGGCTGGCATAAAACAGAAATTTTTGCCCCTGCCGATGCAACGGTACGCCGAGCTGGCCGCAATGGTGGTTATGGTAACTTTATTGAATTAGAACATAAAAATGGCGTTGTAACGCGCTTTGGTCACTTAAACAAAGTTAATGTTAAAAAAGGCCAAGTTGTTGCAAAGCACGATGTCATTGGTTTAATGGGCAGTACCGGAAGAAGTACAAGTACTCATTTACACTATGAAGTATTAATAGACGACAAGCATGTCAATCCACTAAAAATAACAAAGGCGCTTTCTCGTGTTTGGTAAAAATAAACAAGCAAAAACGGACTCATCAATCAAGCGAGTGAGTCATACTCCCTCAATTATTTCTAACGATGTGCGTATTACGGGCTCTTTAGTTAGCCAAGGTGAAGTGCAACTCGATGGACGTATTGACGGTGATATTAAAGCTGAGCATTTAGTTATCGGCTCCTCCGGTGTTGTTGAAGGCGTTGTTGAGGCTAGCAGCGTTGTTGTTAAAGGTAAAATCATAGGCTCTTTAAATGCAAGCGAAGTGAAGATCGAAAATAATGCCCATGTCCTTGGCGATATTTTTCATGACACACTAAGCATAGAAGCCGGTGCGATTATTGAAGGTAGTTTAAAGCAGCGCTTTGAAAAAGAAGTCATTGAGCATGCTAAAGATAAACCAAAACCAGTTAACGATGTAAAAGCCATTGTTGACAATGAAGACAGTGGCCTTTCGTTTGTAAACAAGTCGTCTACTGCAAAAAGTTAAACCTGAACAAAAAATGGTTTAGTCAATAAACTAAACCATTGTTTTTAATACTTTATATAAAAATATAATTTAGCAATTACTTCTTCTTTGTGATGTACATGGTTATATCTGCAGTAAACACCAACTCATTTCGGGTATTATAAAGCTTTACCGGCACCACTAAATCTTCTTTATCAATCCATTGATGAGGCAACTCAATTTCAGCAATCGCGGTAACGTCTGTGTCTACTTTAGCTAAATATTGTACTGTCATACCTTTAGGTATCCAACGGTGTGTTTTATACGGTACCGTCGCATCCACCATCACTCCCGCACACAGCTCAGCCAAATTACATTGAGCAATCGCATGAATTGTTCCAATGTGATTATGTACACGGCGTGTGTTTTTAACCACAGCACTACAGTGCCCTGCTTTTAAATCTAAAATAGTGGGTTTCATAGAGCCAAAATAAGGTGCCTTGAAACACACGGCTTTACTGAAAAGCCAGTTACCGCATGGCCACTTTTTAAATTTATGCCATGTTTTAATTAATGCAGACTCATTACTCATTATTATTTTTCCATTGTCTTTGCTTAAAAAGCAAATTAACACATCGGATCAGTTTAAAGAAGTGTGATACTTAAACAAAAATAATCATAATAAGGTTAAAAGTAGGTAACTTGGCTGATACATCGGCCATAAGCCCTTTCTTTTTCATCAGTCGCCACTTAAAATACCGACAAAAGGAGACCTGATGCATACACAGCCCGCTAAACCCAATTTTACTTTATTACTTACATTAGCGTTACTCGTCATTTTTTGTCCGATGGGCATTGATATTTACCTGCCTGCCTTTCCCACTATCGCAGAGCAATTCTCAGTGAGCGAAAAGCAAGTACAGCAAACGGTGGCTATTTTTATGCTTACTGTTGGTTTGGGGCAGTTAATTGCAGGTCCACTCGCTGATCGTTTTGGCAGAAAGCCCGTCGCCTTAACTGGGGTCGCTTTGTATGGACTGGCGGCATTGGGTGCATATTATGCTCCTAGCTTTTTAGTACTGATGTTTGCTCGTGCTATTCAAGGGTTAGGCGCGTGCGCTACCTTTGTTGTCGCTTTTGCAATAGTAAGAGATAAGTTTGGTAGTGAACGCAGTGGCCAAATAATTACCTATCTAAACGGTATAGTTTGCTTTATTCCAGCATTAGCGCCCATTTTAGGTGCTTGGCTAACCGTACAGTTTGGTTGGCAAATGAACTTTCTATTTTTAACCGGTTTTGCATTACTGGGGTTTATTGTCACTTTGTTCTTGTTTAGGGAAACACGACCAGCAGACAGTCATTACCAGGGGCATATTTTAGATTTAAGACGCTTTTTCCCCATCATTTCAACTCCATTATTTTTATTTAATAGCTTGTTATGTATGGTCACTATGTCAGCCATATTGGTGTTTGTAACACTGGCTCCCGGTTGGCTCATTACTGAATTAGGTGGCAGCGTAGCCGACTTTACCTTTTGGTTCTCGCTCAATGCAGTGCTTAGTATTCTTGCTAGTTTTATTATGCCTATTTACATTAAACGCCAACCTAAAAGAGCTTTAAAAATAGGCCTTTTAGTGCTAGTGAGTGCCGGCTTACTTATGTTGTTATTAAGCCAATATAAAACGCCATTGGCATTAATGATCCCTATGTTCATTGCAGCATTTGGTTTTGCCTTGACGCTTGGGTCTGCCGCTGGGCGTGCTTTGAGTTTATTTCCTAAACAAGCAGGCACCGCCTCTGCTCTTTTGGGAGCAATGCAAATGAGTGGAGCAAGCTTATTGGTTTTTATTACTCAATACTTAAACTTATCAACCCCAGAGCTTATTGGTACGCACTTTCTATTATTAATTCCATTTTGTTATTTACTGTTTCGTTATGCTAAATATGCTTAGCCACTAACGCATTTTCAATACTTCTCTCATTTTGGCTAATTCAGGTGCTACTTGATTAGCCGCCCCTAATCCAAACAAAGTATATATTTTTTGTTTGAAAATGATTAATTTTTAGTTAAACAATTTTGTTTTTGTAGATAAAATACCTTGTTTTTTGCTTTTTATTATTTTAATGCCGGCTTAAGTTAACAGAAAGTTAACCAATTAATTCTAGG
>NZ_LYRQ01000097.1:0-6395 GCF_001661605.1 Pseudoalteromonas sp. MQS005
AAGTGATTATTTATAAAAATAATTATTATAAACCATACCAGTATTCATTTAGGTTTTGCATTTGTGACATTTCGGTACCTGTTTCATCGTAAGTTAGCTTTTCTTTATTCTGGATGGGGCTTAACCAAAACCCAACCGGCAGGCCGTTCTCAACATTTTTAAAAGCAATCTGCACCTGGATGTTAGGGTGTAGCTCTTCATGTGGCGAATAAAGGTCACCAATGCTTTCGTATCCACTTTCAGTAGTAAACATAACTTTGTAATAACCCGGGCGATAGTCATACGCTTTTTCAACTAAAACTTTAATGCTATAGAAGTTGGGTACAACAAATGTAGAATCACCGCCACAGGGTTTGGTGTTATCTTTTACTAAAAAGTGCCTTGCTTTATTTTGCTTTAATTCACCATGGTTAGCAGTTGCATCAATATAGCGAATAATATTACTACTCCCTAAAACCCCCTTAATAGCCTTAATGCGGCTACTGTACGGCTGCTCAATTGCCATCCCATTCATCATTAGTACGTCAACAACTCGAATTCCAAAGTCGCTTTCAAGGTACCCTTCAATAACAGCGCATTCTAATTGTGATATTTTTACTTTCAGCTGCAGCTCATTAACTAGCTTTTCCGGTGCTTCAATGGAATTACCTGCTATATCGACCATCTGTATAGAGTTAATCGATTCTGAGCCTAACTTTATATAAACTCGCTTTCCATCATGTATAGGAAGTACAACCGGTTCATTGAGTGTTTTAAACTGCTCGCGAAAAGGCGTTTTAAAATCACAGCTATATGCTGGTGGTTTAAACTGCAAAAAAGGCATGCAAGGAATCGTTGTTCTTAAGCTATGCTCAATCTCGTAGCCATCAATCTCACGCGATCTAACTATGTTATCGAAGTTCATAGTAGCAACGCCATAACTATCAAAAGGGAAGCGTGATACCTCTTTGATGTATGCTAATTTATTTTGTCCATAGTATTCACGAACCTCAAATTTAGTCTCATTAGCATTAGCGAAAAAAGCCACTTCCCGCCAATTATTGCGGCGACCTATCTTAAGAAGAATTTCAGATTTAATTTTTAACACAATTATATTACTCCAAAATCTATATCGCTATAATCATCGTCTTCAGTCGCGATATCGTTTTTATCATCACTGTTTAGCTTATGATAACCAAGGGTAATTACATTGGCTGGTGGCTCAATGTACTCATCCATTTTTTGAAGCTCAGCTTCAATCTGGCTACCTTCCGTAGTTAAGTATTTTGATAAGTTAACGCAGTTAGCAAAACGTGCATTATTTGAACTCGTAAAGTAGTTAAAGTATTCAGAATAAAATGCGGTTAAACGAGATTTAAATACAGGTAACACGCTGTGGTTTATTACATGGTCAAAGACATCAAATGTTTTTAAAGCACGTAAAGTTAAAGCAAATCCAACCCATTCTTCTGTAGAGCCAAAAACATCTAGACCACCAAAAACCTGAGTTAACCATGAGTCATAAGCGCTGAGCATTTCATGCTCATTCATGTACCAAATTTTATTTACACCCCCAACAAACCTTACAAATAAATAAGCTCCAGAATATGATTCGCTTTGCTTAGGTTCATGCTGAATAGTATTGGAACTTAAATCCAGATTAAAAACATCATTATCACCGACAACCTTACAATCAAAGTCTTCAACAATGCCTTCTTTTTTCAAATAATCAAAAAATCGAGTGACACTCAATATGGGAAATAATGAATAGGCAGTAGTTAAAGGATGCTTTCTTGGGCGAATATCAAAAACGTGAATCAATTCTTTATCTAAGCTACCAACCATTTGCTCTACGGATTTGATGGTAGATATTATGCAATCATCAGTACATTGTTTTACTAATGCGCCATGCGTTTCGTTACATGAAATGCCTAGCATATTTATCCATAACTCTGCTTCTGATGCTGTATTTTGAATTAACTGTTCTAATTTAACTGGCAACATTAGTAAGATCCTATCGTTTGTGACTCACTAAAACCTTGCGATGGTGAGCTAAATGGAAACTCTTCACATTCATCATCAAAAATCTGCGCTGAATCCAATAGTGAGGAGGAGTAGATTGCCGGATACAATGTTTTCCAATGCCTTAGAATTAATGTTTTTTCACGCATTTGATTAACATGCGCTGATAACCATGCTGGATTACCTACTGATTTTCCCTGCTCTTCTATTGCCAGAATTTCCTCTGGAGGCATAACAGTAACAATAAAGCTTCCATCTACTAATTCAGTTTGACAATACCCACCAGCCAGATTCCCGCGGGCTGAAGTAGATAAAACAGTCATAGTGTGAGTGACCTTTGAATTGGGCCCATTAAATTGAAAGTTATCTTTATTATAAAAAACATTACTTACTATTTGTTTTACTTTACCTGAACGGTATGCAAGGTGAAGCACACCTTTATAACCAAGACCTAATTCAGTGTGATAAAGCCCAGTGCTATGATCATACTGAGAACGTAAAAAACAAAACTGTTCAGAAGGGTCTAGTGACAAACCTAGCTTAGCTGCTTTTAAAAACGACTCTACAATGCTTTCGAGTGGCGTATAGGGGAAACCTCCCTCTATACCAACACCGCTCATTACAGCCTTATACATGTAGTTAAGTTCCGCATTAAAGTTAAGCTTTTCATTATGCTCAGCTAAATACGCTTGGTATTGCGATTCACATTCATACAGCTTGCTGTAAAGTAGGTTTTCATAGTCTTGTTGTGAAATGCTCATATCGATTCCTTAAGTGCTTAATTGCTTATAAGTCTACGTGTTTATTAAAATCGCGCATTTCACCAGTCAATAACCATTATTTCATCGTTTTTAGAGTAGCCAAACCAGTTTTCAGTATCCAAGCATTCCTTAAGCATACGTAAGCCATCCCTCATGTCATTATCTGCAGTTAGCTGTCGCGAGCGCTTAAGTTCAAAAACTTCGCATATATCAGCTTCTAAATACTCAATACTTACAAAAGCAAACAATTTAACGGGTATGCCTGCTAAGTTTGCAACATACTTGTAAAAGCTCTCTTGCACATCGTATCTAAGGTCACGACACTGCATAGCAAATTTACGGGGATTTGCCGAACGAGTTGTTTTCACGTCGCTAGCAACAGCGCGCTTATTTATATAATCAAATTTTGTTTTTAGCATTAAACCCGTATCAGGGTCGCGAGCTATAACTGTTAGCTCGGCGTAACCGTTAGAAATAAGGCGCTTAGCTCTAGCGTGACTTTTAAATGTGCTTTGAATGCGGTGTGCATCATCCCAGACAAGCCCGTCGATAGGTGTTTTATTCGTAATGTGAGACAGTTTTCCATCATCAAAAGCTGATAACACGTTAGTGCATTTCTTCTCATCAATAAGCTTTAGCGCTTCGTTATAAGCACTAAGACCCGCCCCCTTAATTATTGCCGAGGCAAGAATGCAATCAAAAATTTGTACGCTTTTATCAATTGTAGTTAAACGTTTGATCAGCTCCGCTTTAGTGCCGCTTGTCTTTTCACCCTTTTCTTTTAAAATGTCTTTAATTTCAGCTGCTGTATGCAGTGCTGCAGGGTAATCAACAGCTAAAGGGACACGGAAATAGCGGTCATAAAATCCAGCAGGTTCTAAAATCAATTCATGGCCATATGTGCCCGTATCAAGAGTGCTTCGCTGTGCAAGAGTTCTTTTTCTCTCTACATCGCTATAATATTGACGGTAAACGTGTGCAGGTGTGTTTTTTGTAAGCTCTTTAATTAATGTCGAGCTAAATGCATCTAAGCTGTGGTAAACATCATTAGGAACGCCATCATAGATGCCTTCAATCAAATCGCCTTGCGAATCTAAAAAGTTAGCCTCTCCAAGATCGTTATAGGCTGGTGAGATATTATCAAACCAATTTTGATCGGTAGTATTGACGTTGATTTGTTGAAGCATCTTTTAAACCCTTTTCTAAATATTAAATTCATTGTGACTGAAAATTAAATTCGCGCAGAAATGAAAAAAAATACTAGTAGGGATGGGGTTATTGTTTTGGACAATGCACGAATTATAATGCGCGTATACTGGAAGAATAATTAGTCGAACAAGGGTTTATATGTTTAATAATTCTCATGACAATGAAATACATAAAATAACGAAGAATGATGCGGATGATTTATCAACTACCATTGAGCTACATCATACGGTTACTGATTTACTGCCTTCCGAGATGATTGAAGTTTTGAACTCATACCTAAATATGAATTTAAGTATTTTGCATAACTCAATTGGTGAGGCTGTATCGGTTGAAAATATAGAGTTTGCATCTGCTACGCTAAGCGTGTGTATTGTGCCTTTAGAGGAATGGGGAAGCGAGTCACCTTGCTCCCAATTTAGTTTTAATGTCATATTTAGTGATAGATATAAGTACTTAAGCCTGGTTACTTTAAATGATATTAATAAGAATATAAATGGAATTAAAGTTTACCGCGATAAAGACAACTTAATTGCAACTTGCTTCGTTGACATTGCTTTCGGCGTTACCGCCCAAACGATGATCAATCAAATTAATCATCTAATTGAGACTTCTGAGCGGTTACAACTCTCTTTGTTTGATGAAACTAGTCAAGTTGTTAATTAAACAGTATGTGGTTGCATAACAATCTGCAACCACATAACTAATAATAAATTACTCACAAACCCCATTCTTCGCCAGCGCCATGAACTCTTCTGATAATCCTTTTAGATCAGGGATTATTAATTTAACTTCATATAAATACAACAGTAATTCTTGGTTGTTATTCTCACAATTCTCATAAAATGGGATTGTCACTATGTAGTCTGCAAGCTTAGGTGGGACGACAACCAACTCAGTATTTTTTGGCTTATACTTGAAGTACGTTACATTTTTAACCGGGCTTAAATCCAACTCGTTCAACTTTTGTGACATTTCTTCAACATACCGATTGTCAGCTTCAATTGCCCAGTGAGGTACCCATTTAGACGAAGGGTATAATTCGATAAGCGCCTTATAATCACACTCCCCCTGACTTAAGCAATTAAAATACTCAATTTCAGGCCCAGGAAGCTGATCTTCAGTATTCGTTAAATAATGGCTGTACACTTTTACCATGGCTTCACGTTCTTGACTGGATGCAAACTTAAAGCGATGTATTAAATAGTAGGTCAGATTGTTGAATTGAGATACAGAAAGGCTAGTTACATCAAAATCTGCATAATCCTTTGCGTTAATATGTGAGCCTTGCCACGTAGCAAGTTGAGAATAAAGATAATGGTTAAGCTCAACTTTTTCTTTAGTTAATTCTATTACAATATTTACAGCGGTATTCACCTGATCTTTCGCTGGTTTAGATAAAGTAAAATACAAAAAAATTAAACTAAGAACAACTACACCTATTGCGAGAGGTTTTCCAAAACCAACCATACTTACTCTATCGACCTTTTTACCCAAACTTACACTCATAATTCACTCCAAAAAAAACGCACAACAAAGGTTAATTGTTGTGCGTTTAGTTGGGGGGCTATTTTTTACTATTTTTAGTTAAAAATTTTAATTCTTTATGGCTTTGTTATCGTTTTTCTGTTGAAGTTCAGCTTTTCTTAACTCCGTGACCCGCTTGATATCTAGCTCCTTCAGCTCAACTTCACGACGGTGCTTAGCTGTATTTTTATCAATCTCGACCTGCTTACGCTTATCAAGTCTTTTTTGGAGCTCATTAAAGGCCATCTCCATTTTCTTCTCAACACTTTTTGCTCGCATTGATTGTAGCGCTTTATTGTATTCATCATAGGGCATCTTCAGTAAAACATAAGCATTAGCAACCCCATCAACATTATAAAGCTCACGCTTAACCCTTTGGAAGCCAGCTACTGACTGCTCTTCAACCAGAGAATCAATTAGAATGTTAACCTGAGACTCAACATTTGCATCCATAGTTTGATTTTCATACGAGCGCTCCTGGCCTGACACCAACTGCTTAAAGCTTTTAACCAAATCAAATTTCGCTTGCAGCTCAGCAGATTTCAACGCAAAAGGCGGTTTATTAGAAGTGCCATAGCCCACCCCATAAAAACCAGTACCATCTGGTTGTGGGATATCCATATACCAATCTGGAACCGAATCGATTAAGTTGTCCATTTTATCCGATTTAATTTCAGCTTTTGTAATATTGGTCTCATTAATTTTTTCAATTCTGTCTTCAATATTATTTGATGAGCATGCAGTTAATGTAAGCGCCATTGCAAGTGCGATAGTTTGTTTTAACATTTTTAAATTCCTTTGATTTATAATTCCTTTCAATAGTAATTTAAAAAAAAATACGCGCTATTTTTCAAAAAATAACCAAGTTATTGACCAATTTTCGAAAGTTTATACTGCATT
>NZ_LYRQ01000098.1:0-4754 GCF_001661605.1 Pseudoalteromonas sp. MQS005
ATGTATAGCGATTTGATTTTTTCATAGTTCCAGTTTCTCAAGTTATTGAGTCTCTGGCAAACACGGGGCGATTCAAAGGCTGGCATCTAATATTACAGAAAACCAGATGCCTGTATATTTCGTAACAAATGATGCCAATAACATCATAATAGTGGCTTCACTTAACGCCAGTGATATAAAAAGAATAAGTAAGCGTTGTAATGGCATATAAAGTTTCCGAGCCAATTATTATTGAATAACAAAAGCGACTAAATTTAATATAGGGCGGACAGTAGAATTGTTATCGTTAATTTAAAAATACTGCTGTTTGATATTAATATAATAATTAGAAAGTGCGTTTATTGCCATTATGGTTGTGCGTTTATTCTGTAATTTTTGACTAAAGTAGGGTGAATCTTGATCAAAGTGTTCATAACATTTGACCAAGATTCAGTGTGATCAACAATTAACTATGTATATGTTCATCTGTTTTTACGTTCATAAATATCGCGTAG
Source organism: Pseudoalteromonas sp. MQS005 (assembly GCF_001661605.1). Lineage (NCBI taxonomy): Bacteria > Pseudomonadati > Pseudomonadota > Gammaproteobacteria > Alteromonadales > Pseudoalteromonadaceae > Pseudoalteromonas > Pseudoalteromonas sp. MQS005. The sequence continues at coordinate 495 of NZ_LYRQ01000098.1, forward strand.
AGTACGGGGATCACAATTAAAGTCAGTAGGGTGGCAAAAAGTAACCCAAACACCAGTACCACTGACATCGATTGGAAAAACGCATCAAAATACAGTGGAATAACCCCTAGTACAGTGGTGAGTGTGCCCATCATTACTGGTCTTACCCGACTATTTGCCGAATCGATAATGGCATTATAAGCAGGTTTTCCTTGGCGAATTTCCATATCCATCTGATCCACTAATACAATGGCATTTTTAATCAATAAACCAGAGAGCGACAGTAATCCTAATATACCCATAAACTCTAATGGGATTTGTGTAGTAACCAGCCCAAAAACAACACCAATTAAGGCTAATGGCACCACAAGCCAAATAATAATAGGTTGTTTTAATGCGTTAAATAACACAATAACAATGAGTACCATGGCTAAAAAACCCAGTGGAATAGTTGAGGCCAGCATTTCGTTAGACTCTTTCGATTGACCATATTCGCCATCCCATTCTAGGCGGTAGCCTTGTGGTAGTTCAATGGCTTCTATTTTAGGTTTTACTCTATTAAATAACTCAGAAGCAAGCTCACCTGGCAGTGGATCGGCTTGGGCTTTTATGGTCCATTCACGGTCTTCACGTTTTAATATGCCGTCGCGCCATACGGTTTTAAAGCCATTGGTGACTTGAGCAAGAGGCAGTGTTTCACCGGTGATATTGCTTTGCACTTGAATGTTACCAATGTCGTTTATGTCTACGCGTTCTTTTTGTGGCGCTCTGACGATAATAGGAATGAGCTCTTCGCCTTCACGATACTGCCCAACCACTTGCCCTGAAAAGTTTTGTTGCAGTGCTTCGGCAACCGCTTTGCGCGTTACACCCGCGCGCTGTGCATTAATGGCTGAGTACTGTGGCTCAATAACACTAATGCGTTGTCGCCAAGTGTCTTTAATTGACAGCGCACCGCCATCTTCAATTAATACGGCTTTTGCTTTTGCTGCAAGCTCTCTTAATACACTCGGATCGGGGCCTTTAAATGTGGCTTCTATTTTAGAGCCACCACCGGGGCCCATTACAAAGCGCCATACTTTGCCTTGCGCATCCACAAAGTTATTATCGATGTAGTTTTGTACCCTAGGTAAGAGTTGATCTAGTTTTTTATAGTCATCGACTTTAGCTAAAATTTGCCCGTAAGAACTGTTGGGTGATTCGCTGCCATAAATAAGCATGTAACGTAATCCGCCACCGCCAATAAGCGTTTGTATGCCTTCAACGCCGTTTTGTTGTTTTACAAACGCTTCAAGTTTGAGCATGTCTTTTTTGGTTTTTTCAATATCGGTGCCTTGTGGTAACCAAAAATCAACCACCATTTGCGGCGTGGTGGAAGCTGGGAAAAACCCTGATTTTACAAATTGAAAACCCCACATAGACACACTAAACATGGCAACCACAACAGTAACCGTTAACCAGCGATGATGCAGTGCCGACACCACAACCGATTGATACAACGCCATGAGTTTATTTGGTTTTGCTGAACCAGAGGTATCGCCATCTTGTTCTTTAAACAAGCAATAACAAAACAGGGGAGTTAGGGTAATGGCAAATAACCAGCTGTATAACAAAGAGATTAAAATAACCCAAAATAAATGGCCGGTAAATTCAGCTGTATCGCCTGGGGCAAGTCCAATAGGTGCAAAGGCAACAATGCCGACTAATGTACCGCCAAGTAGTGGCCATTTAGTTTGTTTTACAACTTCACTGGCAATGTCTAACTTTTTACGCCCTTGTTGTGTGCCTACCAAAATTCCTTCTGTCACCACAATCGCATTATCAACCATCATACCGAGGGCAATAATAAGCGCACCTAAGGAAATACGGTGCATGGGTATACCGCTAAAGTCCATGGTAGCAAGGGTTGCAAAAATAGTTAGCAGTAACACGGCACCAATAATAACCCCAGAGCGTAACCCCATAAATAGCAGTAGCGTGACCATGACAATCACCAGCGCCACTAATACATTAACCACAAAGTTATCGACTGAGTCTTGTACCACTTTTCCTTGGTGGTAAAACTCATGCACGCTGATGCCAAGCGGTCTGAGGTTTTCAGTTTGCTTTACTTTATCATCAACGCGGTCAAACACTTTTACCACATTAGCGCCTAATACACTGGCAACCCCCAGGGATATGGCAGGCTTAGAGTTGTAGCGCACTAACTTGGTTGCTGGGCTTTGAAAACCGCGGTATACATTGGCAATATCTTTTAGGTAAATTGTTTTACCTTTAGCGCTGGCACTTACCAGTAGGTTTTTAATGGTATCAACGGAGTTTAATTCGCCGGTGGGATCAATAAAAATACGTTGATCGCCAATTTGGGTATTACCTGCACTCAATACGGCGTTTTGTTCATCCAAAATACCGTAAATGTTATTGATAGATACACCTAAAGAGGCTAACTCTTCTCGAGCAATTTCTACAAATATCCCCTCTTGTTGTACGCCCGTCATGGCAACTTTCGCTACACCGTCTACTTGTAAAATGTCACTTTGTAGCGTTTTGGCATAGGCATGCAGTTCATCGGGGGAGTAACCTTCAGCAGTAATTAAATAACTCAAACCATATACATCGCCATAATCATCAAACACTTTGGGGGTCCCTGTACCAGGAGGAAGCGTTGGGCGAGTATCGTTAATTTTGTTTCTGAGTTTAGTCCAAATAACTTGTAGCTCAGATTTGGTTGGCGAAAATTCTGATTTAATTTCTACTTTAATTTCAGATAACCCTGTAGATGAGGTCGACGATATAGTATCGACTTCTTGTAACTCTTGAATGGCACGCTCAAGCGGCTCGGTCACTTCTTTAGCAACCTCAAGCGGGCTCGCGCCTGAATAAGAAACAAATACTTGCGCGGTGCGAATTATAAATTCGGGGTCTTCAAACCGAGCCATGTTTTTGTATGACGAAAAACCAAAGCCAAGCGTTAAAATGATGAGTATAGTGCTAATTAATTTATTATTTATTGTCCACTTTGCTAAATCCATGACTGCGCTCCTATGCTTTAGTCCAAGGACGTACTTTCATACCCTCAGTCACATAGTTTGCACCTGCACCTACAATCACATCACCTGCTTTTAAGCCCTCAGTAATAATCAGTTGTTCGCCAATACCTTGCTCAATAGCAACGAGTGTTTTTGATACTTGCATTGTTTGTTGGTCAACAGTCCATACGAAATGCTGGCCGTTTTCTTCAAAAATAGCAAAGGTAGGGACAGCCAGTCGTGTTGCGTTTGAACTTGTTTGACGTTCTATTTTTAGGCTGGCATTCATGCCAGGTAATATATTAAGGTTATTGGGTACAGCAAACGAAAAGCGTACTTCATAGGTTTGACTGGCTGAGTCGGCTTCTAAATTCGCACGTCTAAATGTTGCAGGGATAGGCGCAGCCGATACATCTTGTAAAATAACAGTCGCTACATTGTTTTGCTTAGAATCTACCGTGGCCACAATAGACGCGGGAATATTTACAACCGCTTCCATTTCACCTTTACCAAATAGGGTAACTACATGTTGCCCAGCACTGATGTTTTCAAGCTGCTTTACTGGAACTTCTGCAACAATGGCATCGTAAGGCGCTATGATTTTACTGTCAGATAATGCCTTTTGCGCTGAGTCATACTGTGATTCGGCCACTTCTTTTTTAGATTTTAGTTGCTCTATATCTCGCTGTGAAATAACACCGTCTTTGGCAAGCTTTAAACCACGTTGATAATCATTGTTGGCCGTTTCAAACTGTATTTTGCTCGACTTAACCTCATTAACAAAGTTTCGTTGCTCTAATGCGGCTATTACGTCTCCTTTTTTTACATTTTGCGCAGCAATAACGTTGAGCTTTTCAAGTTTACCACTGACCTGAAAGGCCAGTTTTGAGCTGTTTATTGTATCTATAGTGGCAGGATAGGTGAGTGTTTTTGATTGAGAGCCATCATCAATGGTTATTAACTTAACAGGGCGTGGCTTGTTTTGCTTTTGAGTGCTGACTTCGCTATCTGAACAACCGGCTAACAACAACAGTAGCGCAATACTAATAAAATTAAATTTAGTAAAACATGGTTTATTGATCATCTTGCTTACCTTAAATAAAAAGTGCGGTGTTAATCGTTGGCATTTTTGTGTGGTTCAAAATTATAAAATGCGTAAATGTGTTTATTTTCGAATTTACCTGTAATGCTGTTTATTAAGCTATAACTACTTACTACTTGAAAAAAGCAGTAGATAACGAGTGAGTAATAA
>NZ_LYRQ01000099.1:0-4101 GCF_001661605.1 Pseudoalteromonas sp. MQS005
TCTCCTAATTGAAATTCAGGGATAGCTTAATCGTTTTGACGAGTTACTTGCAGGTGCATTTGGCTAGACGCTTACAAAGGTAAGCGTAACGCCAACCACACATTCCTATCCTAGCTGATCAACATTACCCTGTCTGCCACTTTAAATTATTAGGGTAATCATCATGAAACGCACTAAAGAACAATGGCTGGCGTTATTCGCCGAGCAAGCCCAAAGTGGCCTAACCCAAACGGCATTTGCTAAACGACAAGGGATTATTCCGACCTACTTTAATCTGCGTAAACGCCAGTTGTTGGCTCATCAGAATGACGACACTGGTTTCGTTGAATTGGCACCACTAAGCTTGCCGCTCGGGCAGCGTATTCTGCTGCGCAAGCATGATATGGAATTGCAACTTCCAGCAGGGACTGATGCACTGTGGTTAGCCGCCTTGCTCAGAGCACTTTGACTATGAAAATGTTCCTCGATGTACCCAAGGTCTATTTGCACAAACAGCCGGTCGATTTTCGTAAATCCATTAATGGCTTATCTTTGCTGGTCGAGCAAGAGATGCAACTCTCGCCTTTTAGCGGTGCACTATTTGTGTTCTGCAATCAGCAGCGAACCCGATTAAAAGTGCTGTACTGGGATAGTACCGGCTTTTGTCTCTGGTACAAGCGACTTGAAAAAGACACGTTCCGCTGGCCACGGCAGATGCCCGGCAAAATACTGTCCATTAGCGAGCAGCAGTGGCATTGGCTGTTGCAAGGTGTCGATATTCAAAAAATCACCGCCCATCAGCCGCTGCATTACCAAAGCGTCGGCTGATATGCCGATCCGCTATAAATCCTGTAGATCGCACCCAAAACAATCTAAATTTTACCCAGCACTTAGCCAGATTGGCCGTTACAATAACGGCCATGAAAAAGATACCAGACACCTTACCTGATGATGTTGAACTGCTTAAGAAAATACTGCTTGAGCAGACAGCGCTACTTGCCAAGCATGAGCAAAAACTCACGCAAAAAGATAAGCGTATCGCCAAATTAGAGCGTGTTAACCAGCAGCTCTCGGATAAGTTACAGCAATTACTGGAGCGCTATAACTTAGCGAAGTACCAGAAGTTTAGCCCAAGTAGCGAGACCTACGAAGGTGAAGGCGAAGTCTTAAATGAGGCCGAGCAACTTATTGAATACGAGTCAGCGGCGACTGAGCCAAACGCAGAGACCGCAGAGAAAACCGTCAAACCACGTCGGCCACGTATTGCCCCTGAGTTGCCACGCGTTGACGTTATTCATGATATTACGGACAAAACCTGTGCCTGCTGCGGCCATGCCTTGCATAAAATGGGTGAGGAAATCAGTGAGCAAGTTGAGTTCGTGCCAGCGCAAATCCGGGTGCTTAGAAACGTCCGGCTGAAATACAGCTGTCGGCAGTGTGAGACGCAAGGCACAAAGGTTGAGATTAAGATTGCCGATGTACCGCCTGCGGTTATCCCAAGAGTATGGCCACGCCAAGTTTACTGGCGCAAATCATCAGCAGCAAAATGCACTATGGGATGCCACTTTACCGACAAGAAAAACTGTTTAATGAAGCCGGCATTGAGCTTAGTCGTCAAACGATGAGTCGTTGGCTGATAACCTGTGCAGATAAACTTAAACCGCTACTGGCGTTAATGAAAGCCGAGCTGCTTAAACAGCCGGTGCTGTGGGCAGATGAAACCACCGTCAATGTACTGGACGTCGAAAAAAGCATCTGTTACATGTGGGTATATGGCTGTGGTTTAGAGCAAAGTATGGAGCCTAAGTTGGTGCTGTTTGATTATCAGGATAGCCGAAGCAGCACACATCCCATCGACTTCCTGAGTGGATTTACCGGCTACCTACAGGTTGATGGTTATGCTTGACCAGAACAAACCCACGCAACCTTAGTGGGCTGCTGGGCACATGCCAGACGCAAGTTCGTCGAGGCACAAAAAGCGCAGGGCAAAGGCAAAACCGGCAAAGCGGATGTGGCAATCAATCACATTCAGAAACTTTATGCGCTGGAAAGTAAATTAAAAACGGCGCCGCCTGATAAGAAGTATGACGCCAGACAAACACTAGCTAAGCCACTGTTGGAGCAATTCAAACGCTGGCTAGATAAATCAAGCGAGAGTGTCACGAAAGAAGGTTTACTGGGAGCCGCTATTACTTACAGCCTGAATCAGTGGCCTAAGCTTATCCGTTATCTGGAGGATGGTAGGCTGAATATCGACAATAACCGTGCAGAGCGCGCCGTCAAACCGTTCGTGATTGGTCGAAAAGCCTGGTTGTTTGCCAATACTGAAACGGGCGCAGAAGCCAGTGCTGCAATGTATAGCCTGGTCGAAACCGCTAAAATCAATGGCCTAGAGCCGTATGATTATCTATGCCGCTTGCTCACTGAGCTGCCAAAAGCCAACACCCTAGAACAACTGCAACAACTCCTGCCTTACTGATCAGCAGCCACACCGCAAGGTGTGGTTGCTGCTACGCTTATACTGAATCGCTGCTTGCAAACAATATTCCCGATGTTAAAGCTAAGATGAAAGAGTTGCAGCAGCATGGAGTTACTTTCTCTATCGATGATTTTGGTACAGGTTATTCATCCTTATCTTACTTAAAGCAATTGCCAATAAATCAGTTAAAAATTGACCAAGGATTTGTTCGAGACATTATCAATAGCAGTAATGACAAAGCCATTGCCCAAGCAGTTATAACGTTAGCCGACTCAATGGAGCTGCAAGTCATAGCTGAAGGTGTTGAAACAGAAGCGCAGCGCGCGTTATTGCAGAGTATGGGGTGTAACACCTATCAAGGCTATTTGTACGGAAAACCTTGTCGGATAGAAGAGCTGCATTTTTAACATCTAAACATCTACTTTTAGGAGTAAGCCGATATTCATTCGTGATGCTTTAAAGGAAAAATCTTAATCCAGCTTAAACCACTCAGGTCTAAGTCGCTGATAAAAGTTCGGGGGTAATTTCCATGACAGAAAATGTATTTCGGCCGTGTTGTTTGCTTTTATAAAGCTGCTGGTCTGCCAGTTCTAGAATATTGCTATCATAGCCTTTGGCTTTATCAGCGACGGCAATGCCAATGCTGATACTCAATTTGGTGGTTGGGGTCTGGGGGTTTGCGATATCCAGTTCCAACACATTATTCAGCATCTTTTTTGCCACGGTTACTGCACCATTGATATCGGTATCGGCGAGCAACACTACAAATTCTTCACCTCCATAGCGGGCGACCATGTCAATCGGTCGCGAAAAGCTATGCTTTAGGGTATTGGCGACTTTACGTAAAGCATCATCTCCCGCTAAATGGCCAAACGTATCGTTATATTTCTTAAAGTAGTCAATATCCACCATCATTACTGCAAGAGGGTTTAAATTACGTCTGTGTTGGGCAAGTTGGATTGATAAAACGTTATCAAAATAGCGACGATTATAAATACCGGTTAATCCATCCAGATATGCTTGAGATCGCAGTTCATCAGATTGTCTTTTTAGTGTTAGGTGCACTTTTACACGGTTACGTAAGGTATTGGCATTAAAGGGCTTTTGAATATAATCTACACCACCGGCATCCCAGCAGGCATCTTCATCCGTTTGATGATGCAAACCAGTGACGAATATAACCGGAATCTCAGCCAGTTGTTTGTCGGCTTTTAATTGCCTGCATGTTTCCAATCCATCCTGTTCAGGCATTAATACATCTAACAAAATGAGATCAGGCAGACTGTCGCGGCAAACTTTTATTGCCTGTTGACCGCTTGTGGCCATCAGAACGTTGTATTCGTTGCCTAAAACCTGATAGACAATCTGAATATTAATAGGTTGATCGTCGACAACCAAAATGGTTGCGGGTGATTGGTTGATAGCCACATTTGGTAAAGTGTCAGCTGACATAGAAACTACTCTCGAATTTATTTATTATTTTATCAACTATCACAACTGCTTTCTCGAAAGCCAAATTGACTATAGCTTGTTCGAGTTCTTCATTTAGTTCAGGTGTTTGAGCTTGAAGTGACGGCGCTAATTGCTGATAAAGTGGCAACGCTGCCATATTAGCATGATTGAGATGTTGCTTTAGCGTCATT
>NZ_LYRQ01000100.1:0-3849 GCF_001661605.1 Pseudoalteromonas sp. MQS005
TATACTTTATTTCTAAAATTATATTAAGGCATTACAAGTATAAGTTTACAATTTGTATTCCCGACAAAACGACTATTGGTAAAGGCTTTTACATTGGTCATTTTGGTAGTATATTTGTTTCACCCAAAGCGGTTATTGGTGAAAATTGCAATATATCTCAAGGTGTTACGGTTGGTCAGGTTTCGCGCGGTGTAAATAAAGGCGCTCCCTCAATAGGAAATAATGTTTACATTGGCCCTGGTGCTAAAGTTTTTGGTGGGGTGAATGTAGGGGATAATGTTGCAATTGGAGCTAATGCAGTTGTAACCAAAGATATTCCAAGTGATTGTTCTGTTGGTGGCGTTCCTGCAAAAATAATTTCTAGTAAAGGGTCGTTTAATTATATAAACAATACTCTTTCGAGTGAACAATAAAATGAGTGTCATCAAAGGTGTTGCATGGGTTTTTACTGCGACAATTTTAACCCAGTTAATAAATCTAATAACCTTACCATATATTTCAAGGCAGTATGATGAATCTGCAATATCTTCTCTAGGTATTATAACGTCAGTATTGACCCTCTTTCTAATATTTAGTTCTTTTAGACTTGAATTTTTTATAGTAAAAAAAGATGAAGCATTAGTAACCCGTTTTACTCAAAGCCTTTTTCTTTTAACTGCTTTTGCTGCGATTATTTATTCATTTTTTTTGCTTGGATACTTAGTTTATAAAGGGATCGAACTCTCTTGGTATAGTTATTTTTTATTATTACCTTATCTGATTGGTGCTTTTTGGCAAAATATAGTTACATTTTCAGTAACTAGAAAGGGTCGTTTTCATCAATTGGCACTCTTAAAAGTTGCAAAGGCTTTTGTGTTACTTGTAATGATGTACTTGCTTAATAAACTACAAGTATTTGGGATTATTTGGTCTTTAGTGTTCTCGGTATTATTGCCTTTATTTTTCTATTTTTATATTTATTCACAAGAGATTATAGGTGTTTTCACTGATGTTAAGGGCAAATTAAAGCTATTAAGAGATGAGTTATTTAAAAATTATCACGCTGCAATACAAGCAATGTTTAATGTTGTTAACTTACAATTTTTCGTCTTCTATGTGATCGCTTTTGAATCTAAAAAAATTATAGCGTCATATTTTTTTATGGAAAAGATTTTGAATGCGCCTTTAAACCTACTGGCAAGCAGCTTACGCCAAGTTATTTATAAACATTTTGTAGATAATAAAAGTAATAAAAGTAAGCTACTAAAGAGTTATATAACAGCTCAAAGCTTTTTGTGTTTTGTTGCAATTTCAACGGGAACTTTTTTATACGTTTTTGGTAATGATTTGATCAACTTTATCCTAGGTGATGGTTGGAACGAAGTTACTTTATTATTGAACGCCTATATTTTTATTATGGTTATGCAAATAATTAATATCCCAAGCACCTCGCTTTACCTTGCAATAGATAAAATAAATATTATGGCTCATCTCGAAAAGGCTGATTTGATAATTAAGATTTTACTAGCATTTTATTCAATTACTGCAGAGTTAAGCATATATGAATTTATTAACATAGCTTCTATATACGTGGTTATTTATTACTGCACAGTGAGTGCTTTTTTATATCGCTCACTATTTAAAGGAGGACAGTAAATGTTAATAAGATTCTCTTACTTATCATTATTTTTTTCTCTAGGTATATTGTTTTTCAGCCGTTCTTTTACATTTTTATTTGAAATGCTACCAAATGGTATGGCTAGTAAAGTATTTACACCTATAAGCCTATTTTTTTACTTAATGTCCTTAGTGATCATTCTAAAAAAAGTTAAATATAAAAGGCATTTTTATTATTTATCCAAAGCTATCGTAATTCCATCAATCATTTGCTTTATTGCTATTTTATCAAGCCTTCAGTCTGATTATATAGTTGAGTCATTTACCGCTTCAGCAGGTTTGACAGGAACATTCCTATTCGCGATAGCGCTTGTTATCTCTTTAGATGAGAAACGCTTAATATCGGTGATTGTAAACCCGCTAATTATAGCACTAGCAATCAGTATTTTTTTCGCATTGTTTATACCCTCTATTGGTATAGATGATGGTAGTAATGATCCTGAGCACATTGGTTTATGGCAAGGTGTTTTTGGCTTTAAAAATAACTTGGGTCGAACAGCAGTATTCACTGTTTTATTAATGATATTTCAAAATTACAAAGGTTATAAATCCAGATGGTATATATGGTTTATTCCTTTTATTTGCTTGATAATGAGTAAATCAACAACTCCATTGATTTGCTTAATTATTGTTTATTCATCTTTTTATTTTCTAAATATTTATGCGCGCTTATCTAAAGCTGTAAAGTTTTTGCTAATCCCAGGCATTATATTATTAACTTATACAATGCTTACAATTGTAAATTATATTGTAAACGATGTGTTCGGTAAGTCACTAGCTGGGAATCGAGCTAATTTGTGGGAAGCTGTAATTTTAAATATTGACTATAAATTATTCGGCTATGGATTTGGAGGTGTCTTTTGGGGGGAGGGCAGTCCTGCTGAGTTTCTTGTAGGAAGAGGCTATTACCAATTAGGGCATGCACACAATGGTTTGATAGATGCGATGATAGACATGGGTTATATTGGCGCTATTTTGTATCCTATAGTTCTGGTTGTACCTGTTTTTCATTCAATTAAAAATCTACTTTCTAATGAGTCAACGTATTGCTTACCCTTCTTAATATTAACTTTTCTAATGGTTTACTCTATAAGTGGGAGTTCATTTTTAAAACAGAACAATATATTGTTTTTATTTTACTGTGTAGCCATTATTTATCCAGCATGGAGAAGAATAAATGAACGTCATATTAGTTATCGCTAGCTTAGAGGTTGGCGGTACAGAGCAAAAAGTTATTCGCTTAGCTAATTATTTTGCAGCACAGGGAAAAGCAGTTGAAGTACTATCGCTTTCTTTAAATAATTCACAAAAAGAGAAGCTTAATAGTAAGGTTAAACTTACCATTATCGATACTAACAGTAATATAAAAGCGCGTTTGGGTGCTAAAAAATGTGTTTTTAAATATTTAAAAAAACAGCAAGCTAGTGCTGAAATTATCCCGGCTATTTTTTATTTTAATTTCTACCCAGCATTATTTGTATCTTCAAAACTTATCAAACAAGTTGTATTAATTAATACAACTCATTTACTTGGCTTGATGAGTAAAGTTAAGCAGAAAATAGCTATAAGAAAAATGAAGTTTGCTAACGCTATTGTCTTGGGGAATAGCGAATTAGCTAACGCCTATAAAAATTTTAATCAACTTAAACATACACGGATAGAGGTGTTACAAAATGGAATCGATATTAATTGCCCTGTTAAGAAATGCTATCAAGTAAACGATGTGTTTAAGTTAGTGGTTGTTGCAAGGTTGCGCCCAGAAAAAAGACATGCAGATATTTTTAAAGCAGTAAAAATATTATTAGATAAAGGTTTTAAAATCGAGCTTAATTGTATTGGTAGCCAAGTTTTAGATGGCCAAGAAGGGCAGTTAAAGCAAGTAGTGAATGACTTAGGTTTACAAAAGCATATTAATTTTTTAGGTGAAAAAAATGATGTAAGACAGTTATTGCCAAATTACGATGCTTTTGTTTTACCTTCTAATGATACGTTTTCAAATGCGTTGCTAGAAGCTATGGCTGCAGGCCTACCTGTGCTGGGTGCTAATGTAGGAGGATCGCCCGAAATTATTAGTGATTCAAACGATGGTTTGTTATATGACTTTATGAATCAAACCGACTTAGCAGATAAAATAGAAGGTTTAATATTGGATGAGCAACGACGCAAAAATCTTGGTTTAAGTGCTATTAATAA
>NZ_LYRQ01000101.1:0-3727 GCF_001661605.1 Pseudoalteromonas sp. MQS005
AAAAATTAGTGAGCTTTTACTCCATTCAAGTTGTTGTTTACCAAGCTTGAATGACTAAGCAGTGAGGATAGTATAGTAAAGGGGCTAGAAACCGTGTGCGAAATAAACCGATTAATGCAATCTATAAAAATGATTTATTAAAGTTAAATGATTAAATAAACAAATCACTAAAGAGCTTTGAAAGTGGCAGACATAAAAAAGCCCAGCGTAGGCTGGGCTATTAGATTAAAATCTGTGTTATTGATTTTTCATTAATTTGCTGGTGATCACACCTGAGGTCATAGAGCCTGATACGTTGAGCGCAGTGCGTGCCATATCTATTAAGGGTTCAATAGAAATAAGTAAAGCCACAACCTCTATAGGTAATCCCATGGTAGGTAATACAACCAACGCTGCGAAGGTAGCACCACCACCAACACCTGCAATACCAAACGAGCTAATAACTACAATACCAATTAACGGTAAAATAAACTCAAATGTAAGTGGGTCTATCCCCACACTTGGCGCAACCATCATTGCGAGCATAGCAGGATAAATACCAGCACAGCCGTTTTGACCAATAGTGGCACCAAAAGAAGCCGATAAGTTAGCAATTGCTGGTGGTACTTTTAACTGGTTAATTTGCACATCGACATTCATAGGAATGGAGGCCGCTGAACTGCGCGAGCTAAATGCAAAGGTCAGTACTGGCCAGATTTTTTCAAAATAATGCTTTGGATTAACGCCTACAAAGCTAAGCAATAAGCCATGCACAACAAACATCAATAAAATAGCCACATATGAGGCAACAATAAAGGCGAGTAAATTTAAAATATCGTTACTGCTAGAGTTTGCCACAACGCTTGCCATTAATCCCGCAACACCATAAGGCGTGAGTGCAATCACCATACGTACTAGGCTCATTACCGTAGCTTGTAGGGCATTTACACCGTTACGAATTGGGCTGGCAAGTTCTGTTTTTTCCAGCATCACTTTGCGCGCAGCAATACCAACAAGGACACCAAAAATAACGGTAGCAATAATAGAGGTTGAACGTTGATTACTTAAATCCGCAAAGGGGTTTTCAGGAATAAAGCTCAGTAGCATTTGCGGCACACTTAAATCGGCCACATTCGCAGCTTTGCTTTGTAGAGTGTCCATTCTAGCGGCTTCTCGAGTACCCGAAACAAGCCCTTCAATACTGAGGTCAAATCCATAGGTGACAGCAATACCCACCAAAGCGGCAATTGCTGTGGTAAAGAGTAAAACAGAAATACTAATAAATGATATTTTACCTAAAGAGCCTTGGTTTTCGAGCTTTACCACTGCGGCAATCATAAAAATTAATACCAATGGCATGATGATCATTTTTAATAAACCGACATAGCCTTTACCCACCACGCTTACCCAGCTGAGTATTTCTTTAATCGTCTCTGGAGAGTGGGCAAACAAAAACTGTAGGGCTAAGCCAAAGGTGCTACCAAGCACTAAGCCAAATAAAACGGTACGAGATAAAGAGCTGCTTTTTTGCGAAAAAAGATAAATCGCGAACAGCAAACCGACAAATAATGCCAACATTAATAATACAGCAAGCGACATAGTACCCTCTTTTATAGCTGTGAATTAGCGCGGCACTTTAACGCTTTGTAAGACGTTAACAAAATACGCTTTCGCTATGGTATAGAATTAAAATGAATATAGTAATAATATTAAAGTATAACGAATGAGCGCATTGTTGAAAAAATTAACCCATATGATTGTATTTTCTTTAATTTATGGCGTTTACTAGATGAAAGTAAGATCTTAACTACAAATAAAATCGTAACCCTAGTACGTAGTAATAAATTAATTTGTTCACTTTAGTTTTTATTTAAAAAGGGAGTATAGGTATGTTAAAGGCAATAATGGCACTGGTGATGGTTTTAGTGGTTAGTGGGTGTTCAACCCAATACCCAAACCAAGCACTACTTGGTAAGCAATTTCCTACTGTGACGGGAGAAAGCTTAGAGCAAAAGTCATTCACCATTCCTGAGGACTTTAACAACCCCAATACGTTGCTGTTAATTGGTTATAAACAAGATAGCCAGTTTGATATTGATCGTTGGCTTATTGGTTTAGATATGAGCGCAGTGAATGTGACCGCTTATGAGTTGCCCACTATTCAGGGTATGGTTCCTCGCATGTTTAGTACCTTAATCGATAGCGGTATGCGCAAAGGGATCCCAAAAGAGTTGTGGGGTGGGGTGATCACAATTTACAAAGATGGCGATAAGGTTCAAGCATTTACTGGTAACGAAAACCCGAATAACAGCCGCGTAATACTGCTTGATGAGAGTGGCAAAATTATTTACTTTTACGACCGTGGCTTTTCGGTCTCCGCGTTAAATAATTTAAAAGCGGTGATTGAAAAGCAATAGGTTGCAGGTAAAGTTAGCATGCCTTTGGGCATGCTATAACTAAACGTTAGCGTGCCACGTTATAAAAGCATTATTCGCTTACGTTGTTTCTGCCTTTCTTTTTAGCTCTATAAAGCGCTAAATCAGCATTTTTTAAAGCCTCGTCAAAGCTTTGTTTTGCTGTTCTTTGTGCTACGCCAATAGAAACAGTCACGTTCACCGTTTTATTGTCGCTTGGCTGTTTACCTTTGCGAGATTTTTTATCTGTGCGTTTTGGGTTTCTGATCACCATGTCGTAAGTTGCAATATTTTGACGCAGTGTTTCTAGTTCAGGAATTGACTGCTCAGCTGTTTTTCTTGGAAATACAACGGTAAATTCCTCTCCGCCATAGCGGTAAATCTTGCCACCCCCTTTAACGCCACTCATTTTTGCTGCCACTAGCTTAAGTACTTGGTCGCCAATATCATGGCCATAGGTGTCGTTGAATTTTTTAAAGTGGTCAATATCGAGCATAGCAACAGTGTATTTTCGCCCTAATGATAGAGCAAGCTGATTAAGTGCGCGGCGCGTTGGTAAGCTCGTTAAATCGTCTCTGTAAGCTAAATAATAAGAGTCGGTACTCACCGCTAATAAATACAAAGAGGCCATAAGTACAGCAATGACAGACCAAGGAAAATCAATAACATGTTGTTGGTTAAGGCACCACACAATAAAAGTGATGAGTAACGCCGTTTGCGTCAGGTTATGTGTTCTTACGCTTTGCCAAATGAGTAAGCTGCCAATGAGCGACAGTGGTAAAGCTATGGGTAAATAAGGAAGCAGTTGAGTATAAACAGAAGGTTGTAATGATAGCCCTTGTAAATGCAGACTCAGTGCCAGCCACGCAAATGCTGCGCCGCCACATAGAATAATTAATAAGGTTCGGGTCGCAGTGTGTATTGATAAAAGTGCGCGATCTTTAATCACGGCTAACAACATTAATAAACTTGCAGCGCATAGTAAAACCCAATCAGATTGCGCTTTAAGCCAACTTGACCAGGGCAAAGCATACTCAAGTGAACATAAATAAAGTAACCAAAACGCGCACAAAATAGCAACTCGACTTCGATTAAACTGAGTGGCAAATATAGCGGTAATAATCAGTAATGGATAAACAAGATTATTAATAAGAGAGAGCTTACTTTGCCATTGGGTTTGAAATTGAGTTAATAACAAAAATAATCCACACACGGCTAAAAGACTCAAAGAAGTTGATTTAACTCCTGCTAATTTTAACAACCCATGCTCCAAAGACCGATGCCTAAAAAAATAAAAGCTTATTGTATTGATATATAAAAAATATTACTACTTT
>NZ_LYRQ01000010.1:0-91848 GCF_001661605.1 Pseudoalteromonas sp. MQS005
GTCTTTCGACAGCTCAATGAATTCTGAATTTATTTAATATCTTTCGATATTGAATTGACTGTGCTGAATAATTACTAAAAGTAACTATTCTGTTGGTCACTCAGTTTCAATTGAGACTCTAAATTTGTTTGCCTCACTACCTAAGTAGCTTGGCTGTTAGAACTCAATCTGTACGAGTCCCCACACAGATGATTGCTTTATATTGTTAAAGAACGTTGCGATTAAAGCGTTTAACTTTATCTCGCTAGGGCTGCGCATATTACGCTTTCCTATTTTTTTGTCAACACTTAATTTTGTTAAACTTGAAAGTTTTCGAAACTAAGTTTTACTCGACTTACTGAGCAGCTTGTGCCTCGCTATGCGTTGGCGTTACCCGTCTCAGTGGGATCGCATTATAGGGAGATCCGAAAACAGATCAACCCTTTTTTGAAGAAAACTTGAAATAAATGACTGTTCGAACAAAATTACAACTAAACGCTTAAAAAGACAACTAAACTCAAGCATATTTAGCTTCAAATGAGGTTATAAGTTATTTTTTAATGATAACGTGTTGATGTTGATGTTGAAATCGCTTGCAAATAGCATCCGATTTCTTGCTATAACTATTTTAGCTAGTAGAACACTAAGGGCATTTGGCAAAAAACATAGCATATAGTTAAGGCTTTCTTTACTTATGTATTTACTGTTTCAACCTATGACGTTAATCACAATCGTAAATTATATAATTAGCTTAATTGTATCAATCATAGCTAAATAGAATATATAGGTTAGGGGTAACATGAAGAAAGTATTTAAATAAGCGAACTATATTTCTGTTAGTAGCAAATAGACTGCCTTTATTGATATGGGGCTGTTGTTTATTATTGATAAAAAAATTGGGGAGGACTTGTCGCGACCCTATTACCGTGTGATAAATTTTAGATATTAAAAAGCCGAGCATAAGCTCGGCTTTTTGGTGTCTCTTTAAAGACTTACTCTGCAGACTGTGCGTCTTCTTGAACTTCTTCGCTCGCCGCTGGGCGACCAACTAGTTCAATATAAGCCATTGGTGCATTATCACCAGCACGGAAGCCACACTTAAGAATACGAGTGTAACCACCTGGACGGTCTGTATTACGAGGACCGATTTCGCTGAACAATTTACCAACTACTTCATTATCACGCGTGCGGGCAAATGCTAAACGGCGATTTGCTACGCTGTCAGTCTTAGCCAGTGTGATTAAAGGTTCAATTACACGGCGTAACTCTTTCGCTTTAGGCAAAGTAGTTTTGATGATTTCATGTTTCACCAAAGAACCTGCCATATTGCTGAACATCGCTTTACGATGGCTACTGTTACGGTTTAATTGACGACCACTCTTACGATGGCGCATGACCCTATCCTTCTAACTAAACTAATATAGTGATTTAGATTATTCAGCTAGGCTTGCAGGCGGCCAATTTTCTAGGCGCATGCCTAGAGAAAGACCACGTGAAGCTAGCACGTCTTTTATTTCAGTTAGAGACTTCTTACCTAAATTAGGCGTTTTAAGAAGCTCAACTTCAGTGCGCTGAACTAAATCACCGATATATTGAATTTGCTCGGCTTTCAAACAGTTTGCTGAACGTACTGTTAGTTCAAGATCATCAACTGGACGAAGTAGAATAGGATCGAATTCTGGCTTCTCTTCTTTCTCTTCTGGCTCAGTTACATCGCGTAAATCTACGAATGCATCTAGTTGCTCAGCTAAGATAGTAGACGCACGGCGGATCGCTTCTTCAGGATCTAAAGTGCCGTTTGTTTCCATATCAATGATTAACTTGTCTAAGTCTGTACGTTGCTCAACACGGGCTGATTCAACCGAGTACGCAATACGTTCAACTGGGCTGAATGATGCATCAAGCAGCAATCGACCAATTGGACGCTCATCGTCATCAGAGGATAAACGACTAGATGCCGGCACATAACCACGACCACGCTCAACACGAATACGCATGCTGATCTCGCTGTTATTTGTAGTTAAATTACAAATAACATGATCTGGGTTAGCAATTGTTACATCGCCATCGTGCTGAATATCTGCCGCAGTCACAGGGCCTACACCAGATTTAGTCAGGGTCAGAAAAACTTCATCTTTGCCTTCTAACGTTACCGCTAGACCTTTAAGGTTTAGTAGTATTTCAATGATGTCTTCTTGTACGCCTTCTTTCGCGCTGTACTCATGCAATACACCGTCGATTTCAACTTCAGTTACTGCACATCCAGGCATAGATGATAACAGTATACGGCGTAAGGCATTACCCAAAGTGTGACCAAAGCCACGCTCGAGTGGTTCTAAAACTACTTTAGAACGCGTTGGGTTTATAGCGTCGATATCGACTAACCTTGGTTTTAGAAATTCTGTAACAGAACCCTGCATTTTATCCTCTCTTAACTCTTAACTTTACTTAGAGTAAAGTTCGACGATTAGTTGTTCATTAATGTCCGCAGACAGATCTGAACGCTCAGGTAGGCGCTTGAAGCTACCTTCCAATTTCTTACCGTCAACTTCAACCCAAGTCGGCTTTTCACGTTGCTCAGCCAACTCTAGAGCAGCGATGATACGTGCTTGTGTCTTAGACTTCTCACGGATTACAACAGTATCTTCTGGAGTAATTACGTATGAAGGAATGTTCACAACACGACCATTAACTAGAATCGCTTTGTGGCTTACTAACTGACGTGCTTCAGCGCGTGTGCTAGCAAAACCCATGCGATATACAACATTGTCTAAACGTTGCTCTAAAAGCTGTAACAAGTTTTCACCTGTATTACCTTTAAGGCGAGCAGCTTCTTTGTAGTAGTTACGGAATTGCTTTTCTAATACACCGTAGATACGACGTACTTTTTGCTTTTCACGTAATTGTAAACCGTAATCAGATAAGCGTCCTTTACGAGCGCCGTGCTGACCAGGTGCAGTCTCAAGTTTACACTTAGAGTCGATAGCTCTTACGCCGCTCTTAAGGAACAGGTCAGTACCTTCACGACGACTCAGCTTGAGCTTAGGGCCCAAATATCTTGCCATGTTATTTCTCCTAACCTATTGTTAAACGCGACGTTTCTTCGGTGGACGACAACCATTGTGTGGTATTGGCGTCACGTCAGTAATGTTGGTGATACGGTAACCAGCAGCATTCAAAGCACGTACAGCAGATTCACGACCTGGACCTGGACCTTTGATGAAAACTTCTAGATTTTTTAAACCGTATTCTTGAGCAGCAGTACCTGCACGCTCTGCAGCAACCTGAGCAGCAAATGGAGTAGATTTACGTGAACCACGGAAACCTGAACCACCGGCAGTAGCCCATGATAGTGCATTACCTTGACGGTCGGTAATCGTTACAATAGTGTTGTTGAAAGACGCATGAACATGAGCCATACCATCAGCAACTTGCTTTTTAACCTTTTTACGACGAATTGGTGTCTTAGCCATTTTACTATCCCCTTATCGCTTAATAGGCTTACGAGGACCCTTACGGGTACGCGCGTTAGTCTTTGTTCTTTGACCACGAAGTGGTAAAGAGCGACGGTGACGTAGGCCACGGAAACAACCAAGGTCCATAAGGCGCTTGATATTCAAAGTAACTTCACGACGAAGGTCACCTTCTACAGTGTACTTGCCAACTGCTTCACGCAATACGTCAAGTGTTTCGTCTGAAAGTTCACCGATTTTTGTGGTCTCGGCGATACCAGTCGCTTCTAAGATAGCCTTAGAGCGAGTCTTACCTATGCCATAAATAGCTGTTAAACCAATAACTGCATGTTTATGATCAGGGACGTTAATGCCAGCGATACGGGCCACTAACACATCTCCTATATTTGAATTTGGTAATCATCTGTTTGAAAAGCCCGTAAGGATACTCAAACGAAGACCAAATCACAACTAAAAACACAGGCCGAGAAACCTCAGCCTGCACGACTGTTTACTTAGCCTTGCCTTTGCTTATGCTTAGGCTCACTGCAAATTACGCGTACTACACCAGCACGTTTAATAACTTTACAGTTACGGCATATTTTCTTAACGGAAGCACGTACTTTCATTGCTCAACTCCGTAAACTGACCTTATCGACCGTAGCCTTTAAGGTTCGCTTTTTTCAGCACAGAATCATACTGATGTGACATCAGATGCGTCTGTACTTGTGCCATAAAGTCCATGATTACTACAACGATAATCAAAATTGATGTACCGCCGAAATAGAATGGCGTTTGCCATGCCATAGTCATGAATTCGGGCACCAGACAGATAAAGGTTATATACAAAGCACCTGCCAATGTCAGGCGTGTCATCACTTTATCAATGTATTTAGATGTCTGCTCACCTGGACGAATACCTGGGATAAATGCGCCAGATTTTTTCAGGTTGTCTGCCGTTTCACGTGGGTTAAAAACCAACGCTGTGTAGAAAAAGCAGAAGAAGATGATAGCCGCAGCTAAAACCATTGCATACAAAGGCTGACCTGGAGTCAACGTTGTAGCAATTGCTTGTAGCACATCAGCAACCGGACCTTCACCCTGGCCGAACCAGCTTGCAATTGTACCAGGGAACAGAATTATACTGCTAGCGAAGATTGGTGGAATAACACCCGCCATATTTACTTTCAGAGGTAAATGCGTGCTTTGAGCAGCAAATACTTGACGACCTTGTTGACGTTTGGCGTAGTTAACAACGATACGTCGTTGACCACGTTCAAAGAATACAACAAGATAAGTAACAGCGAATACTATAACCGCAACCATCAACAGTACAAAAACATTCAAATCACCTTGGCGCGCCATTTCGGCTGTCGAACCAATAGCAGACGGCAGGTTAGCTACAATACCAACAAATATTAGAACTGAGATACCGTTACCGATACCACGTTCTGTTATCTGTTCGCCCAACCACATAAGGAACATAGTACCGGTTACTAAACTCACCACTGCGGTGAAATAGAATCCCATACCTGGGTTAACAACTAACCCGTTCATCATGCCCGGTAAGCTTGTGGCAATACCGATTGATTGGATAGTAGCAAGCACAAGCGTGCCGTAGCGTGTGTACTGGCTTATCTTTTTACGCCCTTGCTCACCTTCTTTCTTAAGCTCTATAAACGGCGGATACATATGCGTTAATAGTTGCGTAATAATCGAAGCCGAGATATACGGCATGATACCCAGTGCTAACACTGAAGCTCGCTCAAGCGCACCACCGCTAAACATGTTGAACATCTCAACAATGGTGCCCTTTTGTTGCTCGAAGAAATCGGCAAGTACAGCGGCGTCAATCCCAGGGATCGGCACAAATGAACCTAGACGGTAAATTATGATAGCACCCAATACGAAGAGTAATCGGCGCTTCAATTCCGAAAGTCCACCTTGTGCACTTTGTGTATCTTGACCTGGTTTAGCCATTAGTACTTCCTTAGTCTTCTACCTTGCCTCCGGCAGCTTCGATAGCTTCGCGTGCACCTTTAGTAGCCTTAAGGCCTTTAACGGTAACAGCGCGTGAAACTTCGCCAGATTTAACAACTTTAACGAACTGAACGTTCTTTTTAACTAGACCAGCTGCTTGTAACGCGCTTAGGTCTACCACATCGCCTTCAACTTTAGCGATTTCGTATAGGTTAATTTCTGCAGATACTAATGATTTGCGAGAAGTGAAACCGAACTTAGGTAGACGACGTTGCATAGGCATTTGACCGCCTTCGAAACCAACGCGTACTTTACCGCCAGAACGTGATTTTTGACCTTTGTGACCACGGCCACCAGTCTTACCAAGACCAGAACCGATACCACGACCAACACGTTTTGGAGCAGTTTTTGAACCTGCAGCAGGTGAAAGTGTATTCAAATGCATCGAATTACCCCTCTACCTTAACCATGTAATAAACCTGGTTAATCATACCACGTACACATGCTGTGTCTTCTAACTCAACAGTGTGATTGATACGACGTAAACCAAGACCGCGTAATGTAGCTTTATGCTTCGGTAAACGACCGATAGAGCTTTTTACTTGTGTTACTTTTACAGTTTTATTAGCCATGGTTTACCCCAAAATCTCATCTACTCGAAGACCACGTTTTGCAGCGATCGACTGAGGAGAATTCATGTTCTCAAGAGCTGAGATCGTTGCACGTACAACGTTGATCGGGTTAGTAGAACCGTAACATTTAGAAAGTACGTTCTGCACACCAGTCACTTCAAGTACTGCACGCATAGCACCACCTGCAATGATACCAGTACCTTCAGATGCTGGTTTCATAAACACTTGTGAGCCAGCATGACGTCCTTTAACAGGATGCTGTAATGTGTTGCCATTTAGGTCTACGTTGATCATGTTACGACGTGCTTTTTCCATTGCTTTTTGAATAGCAGCTGGAACTTCACGTGCTTTACCATAACCGAAACCTACTTTACCTGCGCCATCACCAACTACAGTTAGTGCAGTAAAGCTAAAGATACGACCACCTTTAACTACTTTAGACACACGGTTCACCGCGATTAGCTTTTCAGCTAAATCAGGCTGTTGTTGCTTTGCTTCTACGTTAGCCATTGTCTACTCCTAGAATTGCAAACCGGCTTCACGCGCAGCATCAGCTAGCGCCTTCACACGGCCGTGATATTTAAAGCCACTGCGATCAAAAGCAATCTTTTCGATGCCTTTGTCAGCCGCACGTTCAGCAACCGCTTTACCAACTGCTTGTGCAGCTGCAACGTTGCCTGTGCCTTTAACTGTTTCGCTAATAGCTTTCTCAACAGTAGAAGCAGCAGCCAGTACATTACCCTCAGCGTTTACAACTTGAGCGTAAATGTGACGTGGCGTGCGGTGGATAACAAGACGCGTTGTGCCTTGTTCAATATAATTTCTACGAGTGCGTTTAGCACGACGTAGACGAGCTGTTTTTTTATCCATCGTCTTACCTTACTTCTTCTTAGCCTCTTTACGGCGTACATTCTCATCTGAATAACGAACACCTTTACCTTTATAAGGCTCAGGTTTACGGTATGCACGAATGTTAGCAGCTGTTTGACCAACTAACTGCTTATCTACGCCCTTAACTAGAACTTCTGTTTGGCTTGGAGTTTCAATCGTAATTCCTTCAGGAACTGCGAAATTAACTGGGTGCGAGAAACCAAGAGTTAAGTCTAAAACTTTGCCCTTAGCTGCAGCACGGTAACCAACACCTACTAACTGAAGTTTCTTCTCGTAACCTTCATGCGTACCAACAACCATGTTGTTGATTAGAGCGCGAGCAGTACCTGCTTGTGCCCATGCATTGGCTACGCCTTCACGAGGTAAAGTTGTAATAACGTTGTCGTTAACTTGTACTTCAACTGCATCGTTGATAGTACGAGTAAGTTCACCGTTTTTGCCTTTAACTGTGATTTCCTGGCCTTTTAATGTAACTTCTACACCGGCAGGAACGTTTATTGGTGCCTTTGCTATGCGAGACATAGTTCCCCTCCGATTAAGCTACAAAACCAATGATTTCACCACCAACGCCTGCACTACGTGCTGCGCGGTCTGTCATTAGGCCTTTAGAAGTTGATACGATAGCGATACCTAAACCACCCATTACCTTTGGTAATTCGTCACGTCTCTTATAGATACGTAGACCAGGGCGACTTACACGCTGGATATTTTCAATAACAGCTTTGCCTTCGAAGTACTTTAACTCGATAGAAAGCTCAGGTTTTACATCACCACTTACTGAGAAGTCTGCGATGTAACCTTCATTTTTTAATACATTAGCTACTGCTACTTTCAGTTTCGAATTAGGCATCGTTACAGATACTTTCTTCGCTGACTGACCGTTACGGATTCGTGTAAATAAATCCGCGATAGGATCTTGCAAGCTCATAGTCTTACTCCCATGATTCTATTACCAGCTAGCCTTTTTAAGGCCAGGAATTTCACCGCGCATAGCTGCTTCGCGAACTTTAATACGGCTCATGCCGAATTTGCGAAGGAAACCATGTGGGCGGCCCGTAATGTTACAACGATTACGTTGACGTGCAGGGCTAGAATCACGAGGTAAAGCTTGTAGCTTAAGTACCGCGTCCCAACGATCATCTTCAGATGTATTAACATCACTGATGATAGCTTTTAGTGCTGCACGCTTTTCAGCGTACTGAGCAACTAGTTTAGTGCGCTTTGCTTCGCGCGCTTTCATAGAATTCTTTGCCATAACCCTACCCTTATTTCTTGAATGGGAAGTTAAACGCTTCTAACAACGCACGGCCTTCCTCATCTGATTTCGCAGATGTAGTGATTGTGATATCCATACCGCGTACACGGTCTACTTTATCATAATCAATTTCTGGGAAGATGATTTGTTCACGTACGCCCATGCTGTAGTTACCGCGTCCATCAAAAGACTTAGCACTCACACCACGGAAGTCACGGATACGTGGGATAGCGATTGAAACCAAACGCTCAAAAAAGTCCCACATACGCTCGCCGCGTAGGGTTACTTTACAACCAATCGGGTAACCTTCACGCACTTTGAAGCCAGCAACAGATTTGCGTGCTTTAGTGATTAAAGGTTTCTGACCAGAGATAGCTTCTAGATCCGCAACAGCGTTATCTAAAATCTTCTTGTCAGCTAAGGCTTCGCCCACACCCATATTTAATGTGATCTTTTCGATCTGAGGGACTTGCATGACAGAGCTGAAACCAAACTTCTCTTGAAGTTCAGCAACTACTTTGTCTTTATATACTTCATGCAGTTTCGCCATCATTCTACTCCAACTATTAGATAGTTTTACCAGTAGATTTAAAGATACGTAATTTCTTACCATCTTCAATCTTGAAACCTACACGATCTGCTTTGCTCGTTTCCGAGTTGTAGATCGCAACGTTTGATACGTCGATAGACGCTTCTTTCTCAACAATACCGCCAGCTTGGTTCAACTGTGGAACCGGCTTTTGGTGTTTCTTGATTAAGTTAATGCCTTCGACAAATACTCGACCAGACTCGGTTACAACTGAAAGCACTTTGCCGCGCTTACCTTTGTCTTTACCTGCTAGTACGATTACTTCGTCATCACGACGGATTTTTGCTGCCATGATAGACTCCTTACAGTACTTCTGGGGCTAGTGAAACGATTTTCATGAACTTTTCATTACGAAGTTCGCGAGTCACAGGGCCGAAAATACGAGTACCAATAGGCTGCAAGTTATCATTTAAGATAACAGCCGCATTGCTGTCGAAACGGATCAATGAACCGTCTGGACGACGAACGCCTTTTTTGGTACGCACAACTACCGCGTTTTTAACATCACCTTTCTTCACTTTACCGCGAGGAATCGCTTCTTTTACAGAAACTTTAATGATATCGCCAATCGCTGCATAGCGACGGTGTGAACCACCAAGGACTTTTATACACTGCACTTTGCGAGCGCCGCTGTTATCAGCAACTTCCAGCTGAGTTTGCATTTGGATCATGTTAATGACCTCCGGTGTAGTAATTACAACTTGTCTTAAATTTGTTTAAAATCAAGACATTTCGATTGAATTCCACTCAAAAAACATACTAGATGTCTCTTAAGGGCGGGCAATTGTATCAGCATTGAGGGGGGAGTGGTAGGTTATTTTTTAATTAATTTAATAGGGATGCTAAATTAAAACGAGGTTTTTTATGCTATTTATCTAATTTACAGATGGTTATAAAACAAACAAGGCATCTTGTTGATGCCTTGTTTTATATCAGTAATTAAAATTAGCCAAACAAACCTTTTAATTTGTCTTTAATTTTATCTTTAGCTTTGTCTTTTGCATCATCAAGCTTTTGCTTAGCTTCATCTTTTAAAGCATTGCTTACATCAAGCTTTATATTCACGTCATGAAACGGGCCTTTTATGCGTAAAGGAACTTTAAAGCCAGTACTGTCATCGGTTGTACCTTGACCTTCAATAGAGTCCACGACGCCTGTTACTAGTCGATAGTTAACGAGCGTTTGCGGTAAATCAACGTCTCCTTCACCTGAAATGCGTATTAAAGGGCTGATCAACGATAAATCAGTATTTTTGCCTACGCCATTGGTAAAGTTAAAACTACCAGAAAGTGCAGAGAAATCGGTTTTCTCAGATTCTTCAAATCCTGTATCTAATCCCTCAGACACGGCATTAAAGTTGCCTTTAACTAGCTCTTTACCCTTACGCACCATTTCCGCTACGTTTGCTCCCTTAACGGCACCATCCGCGAACTTGAACCCTAGCTTACCATTAAGCGCGTTAATGAATGTTTTTTGGCTTTGCCCTGCCGTGGTTAGATTCCAACTTAAAGAGCCCTTGCCCATTAGCTTATCAAAGCCTGCAGCATCAGTAAGTAAGGGCTGTGCCTCTATTTTATCTAAATCGAAGTTGGTTGCTATTTTATAAGGGGTATTTTGGGCATTGATAGTAACCACCCCTTTACCTGTTCCTTCATAAGCGACAAAGCTATCTAAGCTTAATTTAGCAATGCTATTTTTAAGTACCATAGTAAACTGATTAGCGCCTAGTTTAATGTCGTTAGCTTTTAAACCACTTGAACGAACAATCACATTTGCATCTAATGCACTTAAGCCACTTAAATCAATTTTAGTATCATCCCATACAATCGGTTCTGCAGGCTTAGACTCGTCTTTTACTGGGGCTTCTTTTTTAGCTACGGTTTCTGGTAAGTAAGGATTTAAATCAAGCATCCCTAGGTCAATATCAGCATTAACCGCTAAACGGCTGCCTAGATTCACCTTACTTTTACCTTTAATCTCGAGTGCATCGAGCGTTGCAACTAATTCTGTTAGGTTAAACTCCTCACTGAGCAAGTGCATTTGGGTATTGATACTAAAGGCATTAAACGCATTGTCTTTAGCGTTTAAGTCAACCCCTTGCCAGTTAGCAATATTTTTAACTGAATCACCGTTAAGTGCTAATAATCCTTTAATATCTTGGCCTTGTTTGGCTATGCTGCCATCAAACGTTAAATCGACTAAACGTGAGTTAAGCGTTTGCTTTACATTAAATGTGGCACCTTCAATCGCTTTTGCTGGAGTATCAAGTTTTACATCAAGCTCAAATCGCTCTTGCATATAAGTAATAGCCCCTTTGACTTCGAGCTGTTTGCGCAGTGAAGGCAGTAATATAGCCAGTTCTAAATCGCTAATCTGTTGTTTAGCACCCGTTTGACCATCTAAATATGTAAACGACCCGCCATAAATAGCGACTTCACCTAATTGAATATCAAAGTTTTCAGGTAGTTTGACTGCCTCACCCGATTGAGTTTGCTGCTCAGGTTGCTTGGCCACTGCATCAAATAACTGCCAGTTAGCTTTACCGCTTTTATCGGTTTCTAGCAAAATATCAGGCTCATTAATGACAAACTTTTCTAGCTTTAACTCGCCACCGAGTAATGAAAGCCAAGGAATATGAACGGCAAGTTGCTGCATACTTGCCATATCAGCGCGAGAGCCGCTAGGCATATTGGCAAAATGCACATCATTAAGCTCCAGCTTTAATGCAGGAAATACACTGAGGGTTTTATCTCCCTTGATCGTTAATGTGCGCCCAGTTGTTTTTTCTACCTGCTCAGACACTTTATTAAAAATGGTATCGGTAGGAATTAAAAATGGTGCAGCAACAATTAACGCTATGCATAGCAATAATATGACACCAATAACTTTAAATAAGGTCTTCATGATCATCCTTTCAAACGTGCAAATAATGTTCTTATCATAGCGGGAGTTAACACTAAAAGCATTGTTAAATAAATAAAAAACATATCAATTAGGGCATCCCTTTTTAAAATCAGGTTTTCAAAACTCATTTTAATAAATTTAAAGATTAATGCCCCTGATTACATTGCTGCAATTGTTCGGTATGATGCGCGCCCCTGTTGTATTTAGCCTAAATAAGCTAAAATGTAGCGACTAAAAAATATATCTAACCGGAGAGTCTACAAGGCATGAAGAAACTGCTAATTTCACCGTCAAAAATGGCATTAGGCGAGCAAGAAAGTCAAATTTATCAAAACATTCTGAAGCAATCTTCAGAGCTAAGCCTAAACCTGATGGCTGTGAAAGTGGAAAACCATCCAGAAGACTTTTTAGGTTGGTGTTACGAGCTATTAAGCGCAAGCCGCGACCGCATTAATTATGACTTACTCGAAAGCCCACAATTACCATTATTGAAAAAGCTGCATGACCAACTTATTTCAGCCATTAGCTTTTTACAGTTAAAAACATTACGGGTAGCGCCTTGGCCAGTAGTGAGTATGTTTGTAGAGCAACATAAAGAACTGGTGGCACTTGATGAGCAGCTACGTTTAACTACTTATATTGCAGGCCTGCGTGAAAAGCCGTTAAAAGATATGATCCCTGAAGACTTACTCGCTTTTAGCGGTAAGCATATGGCATCACTCGATCCGAGTACTTATAACTTTGATGTAGAATGGTTTGCCTCTACCAAAAGCGCCAAAGGTTTTCACCAGATGCTGGCTGATTTGCCAGGTGCATTCGACGATGCACTCAGCAACATTCCACTTGAGGGTGATGTAGCGCTAGGTAATTACCAACAATTTGTAATTGCTTATTTGAGTGCATTTAATGGTAGTGATGAAAAACCAACTCTGGCGCCTGCCACCCGTTTATTAGCAATGCGTCGCCCTGATGTGTTTACTCCAATTAGTAACAGTCGCTTAGATGCACTTTGCTCCGCACTTGGTATCACCAAATTAAATAACCGTGACTTTGAGCGTTACTGGCAAGATGTAGTACAAAGCATTCACGCTATGTCATGGTTTAAAATGGCCAATGCTGGTAATGAACTAGAAACACAGTTGGTGGACATTAAAGCGCTTATACCTTGCTTTTTCTATTATGCAGATACTAATACTGCAGATAACTCTAACTACATTAAGCTACTTAATAAACCTACACGTAGCACTTCTAGCAGCAGTAAAGCGCCACGCCGCGGCAAAGAATCGGCTGAAATATTAGTGGACCGCGCACTTGCTGCTGATGACATCCCAGAGCATATTCGTGCTAAGCGTGATTCTATTATTAGCGAAGTACAAAAAGGCCGTGGTGTTAACGAAACAATTACACTTATGCGTACCATTTTTGGATAAAACGTATATCAAACGCAATTAGCTTTAATAAACTAGCGTAACGTTAGGGTCTGTAGACCTTTCAAGGTTAAATTTTCAAAGGCCAATAGATCCTAATATAGATAGCCTGGTAGCGCTCTAATGGTGCAGCCAGGCTTTTTTTTGCACCAGCAGTGTGTTCTTTCCTTACATACTTTTCACAAAGCGTCTTTGCGCATAATTTCAACACCTTGTTTTATAATATAAAATTTATTTTTTATTGAATAAATGGAAGCTGGCACATACAGTGCAATTCCCCCTGCAGTAACGTAATAATACGCCGCCGTTCAAAAGGTTGTAGTCGTTTATAATAAAAAACCTTGGCGTGCAAAATCATACAATGGGAAATGAAACATGCTAAAACTACAAAAAACAATACTCATCGGTGCATTGGCATTAACAGGAATGACATCAACTACTGCATTTGCCGAAGTAACAGCCAATGCAGCCGCTACTTCTAACTACTTATGGCGCGGACAAGAGCAAACTGGGGGCGATGCAGCTGTATCTGGCGGTATTGATTACGCTAATGAATCTGGATTTTATGCAGGTACGTGGGCGTCAAATGCGTCTTGGGCAGATGAAATGACTTACGAACTAGACTTATACGCCGGTTTTGGCGGCGCTATTAATGAAAACGTAAGTTATGACGTAGGTTATATTTATTACGCTTACCCAGATGCGGCATCAGGTGCCGATGCAGATTTTTCAGAAGTTTACGGTAGCATTAGTGTGCAAGGTTTTACATTTGGTGCAGCCGTACTTGCAACATCTGCTGCCAGTGGTGATGGTACTGATTTTGGTGATTCACTGTATTTAAACGCCGATTACAGCTTCGCTGTTGGTAGCAATGGCACTGAAATGGCGCTACACATAGGGCATTACTCAGGCGATTTCATCGGTGATGACAATATTATTGATTATGGTGTATCAGTGTCTAAAGATGGTTTTACCTTTGGCCTATCTGATAACGACATGGACGGCTCAGATGTTAAAGCTTATGTAGCCTACGCTGTCGACTTTAGCCTATAAAAAGAATGTGTTACTTGCTGCAACACTAAGGGCCGCAAGGCCCTTTCTCATATTTAAACCACCTAGAAAATAGTTGTTTACAAAAAAAACAATAAGATAACATTAAAATTCGAAATCACGATTAAGGATTATTATGAATTTATCAAAAAAAATCACAGCTATTTTAGCGTTTTTTTTAATCACAATGAGTACATTTAGCTATGCAACAATGACATGCCGTTGCACCTCAGGTAGCATGACGGTTGTTCATGGTGAGGGTGGTACAGTTAGCTATTCGTGCTCTGGTGGTGGTCAAGTTTCTTGTAGGATACGGTTGGAATAAGCATCATTTAGAAAGGCGTATGCCTTTCTCTTCTAAGGATAGTAAAATGAAATACATATTTTTAATTGCACTTGTTTTTGTCGCCATTCTTGGTATTGGTATCTTAAACACTGGGGAGCCCTCAAAACCTCCGCTAACCCACATAAAACCAACTGATGAAGCCGTTCTTAGTAATGAAAACGCTAAGCCTCCAATTGAGCCAAACACCCTATTAAGTAAAGCCTCTGAACCATCTGTCAAACAGCACAAAGTTGTAGAGAAAAAAGTGGCAGCGATATCTAAATCGCCTATTTCAAGCCCTCACGCTTTTTCTGAAGAGTTTGTTTCAACTGAGGATGGAAAAGAATTTGTTTCAAAAAAAGCATTGGACGACGTATTTAAAAATGATACTTCAATATTACTGCAACGCATGTCTGATATTGAATACTCTGAAATAGCACAAGTACGTAAAGATAAGCTAAATGAGTTTATTCTAAATGAATTAAAAGACGTAACTATTTTACAGCAAGATCTCGAGTGTGCAGGTAAGGTTTGCGCACTAGAACTTACTTATACACAAAGTAGTAATCAAGCATCTATTGAGACTCTTTCAAGTTTTTCTAAAAACTATTCTTTTCAGCAATTTACTGAAACCGAAAATGGTGATAAAAAACTCAAAGCACTATATATCGCAACAGATAACCCTAGCGGTTTAAGTTTATCTGATAGCTAATTAGATAAATGGCTGTATTTACCTCAAATACAGCCACATAACAATTAAATTTCACTCCTGATTAATCAACATATTGAAACCACCTAATAGCTATAGAGCTTAGTGATACGCACTTTACACTCTACTTTTTATAACACACCACCTTTTGTTAACAATCGGTTACAATTGAGTGAAATTAGTACCTGCTTTTTCCTATATTATTAATCTACTCATTGGTATCAATTGTTTACCAACCCACAAATAGGTTATTAAGGAATAATAATGAAGTCATCTAACGCGCTTTCTGCTTGTATCGATATTTTTATCAGCCCAAGCAAGGCTTTTAACGGGCTAAAAGAAGCTAAAGGCTGGTCTTGGCTTGCTTTTGCACTTCTCGCTCTAACCCTTGCAGCCTCTGCTTATACATTTTATACCACTGCAGACTCACAATTTATTTTAGACCAGCAGGTTGCTGCAGCGAGTGTGGATGCCACAATCGGCGAGAAAAAAATGATCCGTCAAAGTATGGAGCAAAGCCTCGATAACCAAGTGTGGTTTGCAATTGGCGGGGGGATTTTCGGCCTTCTTTTTATAAATGCACTCCTATCTGGGTATTATATGCTGATATCCAAGCAAGACCCTGATGCTAATTATAGCTATGGTGCGTGGTATGGTTTTGGTGTTTGGAGCATGATGCCCATGGTTATTTCAAGTTTAGGTGTTGTTGCGCTAGTTCTTACAGCCAGTAACAATGAATTACCTATTAGTTTATTCAATTACGCGTCTATAAATCAGTTATTGCTGGGGTTAGAGCTTGGAGATAGCTTCTATAATATGATGGAGAGTTTAAGTATTTTTAGTCTTTGGAGCATAGCTTTGGTTGCTATTGGGTTAAAGTGTTGGACTAATTTCAGCTTTAATAAAGCACTTCTTTTTGCTGCGCTACCGAACATCATCATTTACAGCATCTGGACAATTATTATTGTTGCTTAAAGGAATGTAGGCAAACTTTTCTGCCTACTCATTAAATACGGAAATAAAAATGAAAAAAGCGATTATCATTACCCTTGCAATTGCAGCTTTTATTGCTCTTGTTGTATCAAAGCAAATTACTGGCGATGAAAAAGCACCAGAGGTAAATGTTACACAGGTTGAGCAAGGTAGTATTGCAGACTCCATTATGGCCTCTGGCAATTTAGTCTTTAATACTCAAGTGCAGTTACGTTCAGAGGTAACCGGACGAGTCGACAAGGTGTTTGTTGAAGAAGGGCAAAGTGTAAAACAAGGCGACATTTTAATGCGCTTAGATACCACTGCTTTTGAGTCAGAAGTAACACGTAATAAAGCGGTATTGCGAGCTAGCGAAATAGAAATCAAACATAGTAAAACACGCCTTTTGAATATTGAACGTCAGCTAAAGCGTCAAAAAGAGCTTTATGATGTGGGACTTGCGGGGCAAGAAGTTTACGAGAACTTACGAAATGCACGTGACCTTGCAAAAATAGATATTGAAGCCAGAGTAGAGTCTTATAACCAAGCTAAAGCCTCTCTTTCAATTGCTGAAGATAGACTCAGTAAAAGCGTATTTCGTGCGCCTATGAGCGGCTTACTCGCCTCTGTAAATATTAAAGAAGGTGAAACCGTTATTGCAGGTACCACTAATATTATTGGCTCAGATTTAATGCTGGTTGCCGATCCAAGCGCTATTTTAGCTGAGCTCAGAGTTGATGAAACTGATATTGCTGGCATTAAATTGGACCAGCATGCAGATATTTATGCTGCTGCGTACCCCAATCAACCCTTCACTGGCAAGGTCATTAACATTGGAACCTCAGCAAAAAACCAAGCAGGTTCACAAGGTTTATCATTTCGAGTGAAAGTGTTACTTGATAATACCGATAGGCAACTATATGCAGGTATGAGCTGCCGTGCAGAAATCGCAACAAGCCTTGCTGTGAATGGCTTAAAGCTCCCTATCGAAGCCATACAAAAAGAAGATGACAAAACGTTTGTATGGCGTTTAAACGACGATAACACTGTAAGCAAAGCCTATGTAGAAGTGGGTATTTCTTCAGATATAGAGCAAGCAATTACCCAAGGTTTAAATAAAGGGGAGCGAATTGTTATTGGCCCTGCACGTCCTATCAGTAAACTAAAAGAAAATGATACGGTAAAAGTTAAGCAAACAACTGCCAAGGATGCGCAATAATGTCGGCGGTAATTAAGCTTGAGCATATTAACAAGCAATACAAAATGGGTGAGCAAATATTTAAAGCCCTTGATGATGTAAACGTGGTCATTAACGAAAACGAGTACGTTGCTATTATCGGCCCTTCTGGTTCAGGTAAGTCAACCTTAATGAACTTACTAGGCTGCTTAGACACCCCCACTACGGGTGACTACTTTTTAAAAGATAAACTAGTAAAAAGTATGACCGAAACCGAACTTGCTCATCAGCGTAATGAAAGCGTTGGGTTTATTTTTCAGAGCTTTAACTTACTTCCGCGTGCGTCGGCACTTGAAAATGTGATGCAGCCTTTGGTTTATAGGTTTATACCCGCAAAACAACGTAAACAAAAAGCCCTCGATGCACTCAAACGTGTAGGACTCGGTGATAAAGTGGATCATTTATCTAGCCAATTGTCAGGTGGGCAACGCCAACGTGTTGCGATTGCCCGTGCTCTTGTAACCAAGCCTCACATTTTGCTTGGCGATGAACCAACTGGCAACTTAGACAGTAAAACCACCACCGAAATTATGGCACTATTTGATGAGTTACATAACGAAGGCCACACTATTATTTTAGTTACCCATGAACAAGAAATTGCTGATCATTGTCAGCGAGTTATTCGCTTAGTTGATGGCAAGGTAGTGAGTGATGTTCGTAAAGGCGAGGGAGACAAACAACATGTTTAAATCTGCTATTGCCATTATGGAAGGCACAAAAGCGGCGTTAATGGCAATTAAAGCCAATGCCATGCGAAGCGCACTCACTTGTTTAGGGATTATAATTGGGGTTGCCGCGGTTATTACAGTGGTAGCCGTTATGCAAGGCTTTACTAAGCAAATTAACGATCAACTCGCAGATATGGCACCTGATGTAACCACAATTAAACCCTTTACCAGCATTGAACAAGAAATGGTGGGCAAAAATGCTAAACTCACTTACAACGATTTTTTAGTCTTAAAAGCCCGAGTAAAAGAGGCTGAAACACTCACTGCACTGATGTTTACTTGGCGTTTTTCTGGTGGCGCTGAATATGGAAATAAAAGCCACTCATCACGAGTAATGGGTACAGAGCAAGATTACCAAAAAGCGTATAGAACCTTTCCAGAACTTGGGCGCTTTATTCGCGCAGAGGATGATGAAAAGCGCCGTCGAGTCGCTTTTATTGGTCCATCCATTATTGAAAAGCTAAACCTGCCAAAAAACCCTGTAGGCGAATATATTAAACTTGGCGGCGAGTGGTTTAGAATTATTGGCGTGGCTGAAAAACAAGGTAGTTTATTGGGGTTCGATCAAGACGATTATATTAATATTCCCATCAGTACCATGAGCGCATTAGAGGGTCCAAGTAGCAGCAGCAATGTACAAATTATGTTTAGACTCAAAGAAGACAGTGATGAAGAATTGGTACTTGCTAAAATCACTCGCATTTTACGCCAATTACATAAACTAAAAGACAATCAAGAAAACGACTTTGAATTTGAAACAGCTGAAAAAGCACGCGCTAACGTTGATAAATTTACAGGTAGCGCTACAGCAATTACCGCAGGGATTGTTGGTATCAGTCTTGTTGTTGGCGGTATTGGCGTAATGAATATTATGTTGGTATCAGTAACTGAGCGTACCCGTGTTATCGGCACACTAAAAGCACTCGGTGCAACACCAGGGTTTATTATGTTGCAGTTTTTAGTTGAAGCTGTGGTGCTGTCATTATTTGGAGGCTTAATTGGCTTAGTCATTGGCTATGGTGCTGCCGAGCTCATTTCGCTCTCTGTACCAAGCATGCCCGACGCTTATATACCAGGCTGGGCTATTATGCTGTCGTTTGGTTTTACCTCTTTAATCGGTATTGTATTTGGTTTAGCTCCCGCAATAAAAGCAGCTAGGCTTAATCCCATTGATGCCTTACGTTATGAATAAACACTCAAAATAGCGACCTGTTTGCTTAAAATAGTATCCTAAAATAGCTGACTTTTACTGTTTTAGGATACCTAATAGGCTCTTATCTATTGGCTAAGCCTTGTAATATGATATAAATATTTTATGCGTAGCGCGGGTTTTATAAACCTTAGCAGATAAAGCCTTTGCTGCTATTTTAAACCACACACTCTAAAAATAAGAAGCGAACAGCCATGCAAAATCATAAAAGCCAACTATTAGCCGATTTTATAGAATACCCGCCAGAGGAAATGCTGACGCGTGCGAATGAGTTTTTACAAACGAGTCAACGCCGTCATAGTATTCGCAGCTTTAGTAACCGCCCAGTGCCAAAAGAAATCATCGAAACCTGTATAAAAGCGGCAGGTACAGCGCCTAGTGGCGCAAACCACCAGCCTTGGCATTTTGTAGCAATTAATAGTAGTGATGTTAAAAAGAAAATTCGTGAAGCAGCCGAGAAATTAGAACGCTCTTTTTATGAAGGCAGAGCGGGTGAAGAATGGTTAGATGCACTAAAACCCTTAGGCACCGATGCTAACAAACCCTATTTAGAGCACGCGCCATGGTTAATCGCGGTGTTTAGTCAAAAAAAGGGGGGTGTAAATACGGACGATAAAAACACGAATTACTATGTGCATGAATCGGTAGGCCTTGCCACTGGCTTTTTAATTCAAGCCTTGCACCGCGCAGGCCTTGCAACACTTACCCACACACCAAAACCGATGAGTTTTCTAACCAATATTTGTGGGCGTGATAAAGACAACGAACGCCCTTATATGTTACTTATTACTGGTTACCCAGATGAGCATGCAACAGTGCCGCTGCACGCCCTAGATAAAAAGTCGATTGATGAAATTGCGAGTTTTATTTAATCGCTTTGACTTGGCATGTAATCAACAGCAAGTACATCACCCTCTTTTAGGCCTGCTATTACGTGTTGCTGGTTATTTATAATACTGCCTAAACGCACGAAACGTTTAACCAGCGTTTCGTTTTCAAGTACATACACCATATTGAGCTGACCAAACTCATGCACCCAACGTGGATCAATTAATACACCTTGGGTACTTTTTATTGGTAACTGTAGTTGAGCATAAAGGCCTGGCATTAAACCAAGTTGCGCATCGGCTTCTAAACGAATAAGCAAGCTGCGCGCCGCGTTATCTGCCACTGGTACAATTTCGCTCACCGTTGCGGGTGTTGTTATATCTAGAGAAGGTAATACCACATTTAAACTGTCCCCTACTCTTAATTTTACTGCTTGTTGTTCACGTACATTAAATTCAAGCTGTAACTGTAATGGGTTATACAAAGTAATCAGCGGTTTACCGGGTGTTGCAGTATCGCCAGGTTCAGTTAGGCGCTCAACGACCACGCCCGAAATAGGGGCAGTAATACGCGTATAATTAAGCGATACCTGAGCTTGCGTTTGCTGTTGCTTAGCAACCGCTAAATTAGCGGTTAAGTTTTCAAACTTTGCTTTGGCGTCATCTAATTCACTAACAGATACTAATCCTTGCGCATTTAAATCAATCATTCTGGCTAGTTGCTTTTTAGCTTGCGTTAACGACGCTTGCACCGCATTAATATTTGCGCCGCTTTGCGCTAACGCCGCTTTAAAATCATCTTGCTTGAGCATAATAAGTAAATCGCCCTTAGCGACTTTATCGCCAGCACGTACTTTTAACTGCTCAACCTGCGCCATAACATGCGATGAAATTTGCGTATTTTGTTTTGCTATTACACTACCTGGTACCTGCTCAGTGCCTGCAATACTTTGCAGCGTTACCGTTACTCGCTCACCTTGATAGTTCGTTATTTGTGATTCTTTTAAGCCTGCAGTTTGCTTGTCAGAAAAGCTGCCCGCCATATAAAGCACAGCCATAATAATGACAAATAACGCGGCCAATGTGCCTATAAATTTTGATTTACCCTGCATGCGCTTTATCCTCTGTGCTTGCAAACACTAAATAATAAACAAGCGGTACTACAAATAATGAAAATAATGTAGACGCCACAATGCCAAAAATAATCGCAATCGCGAGCCCGCTAAATACCGGATCGAGTGTGATCACTAAGTTACCTAATAAAGTGGTACCTGCGGTTAGGAGCACAGGGCGCATTCGCACCGTACCCGCTGCAACAAGCGCCTCTTTAATTACCATGCCTTGGCCGCGAGCTTGATTAATAAACTCAACCAAAATAAGTGAGTTACGCACCACGATACCTGCAAGGGCAATCATGCCTATCATCGCTGTGGCAGTAAATAATACCGGCTCTGGGGCTCCAGCTATAGAGCGCTCACCAAACTGATTTAACAGCCAAAAACCTGGCATTATGCCTATCACTGTTAACGGAATAGCTGACATGATAATCAGCGATAAACTCGCCGACTGTGTTTGTACCCGTAAAATTATAAATATAGCACTGAGCGCAAACGCAAAGGCAATGCCCATATCTCTAAATACATCAATGGTTATGCGCCATTCCCCCTCGCCGCTAAAGCTGACATGGGTTCCTTGTGGTAGTTGCCATGGGGCTGTTCCGCCATTATTAAAAAAGTGACGACCTACCCACGATGTTTTAACAAACTCATCGTTTGATACATTTAAATCAGCATTCACATCAGCAATCACTTCCGCTGGTGTGCGCCCATTAAGCTCAGCCATAACATAAATCACGTCGCGCTGATCTTTACGAACAATCGTTTTAGCAACATGATGTTGTGTAAATTCACCGAGTTCTGAAAGCGATACTAACGGCCTTGGCGCACTGCTTAAACCAAACTCGTTACTGGTTTTAGCTAAATCTCTGTCGCCCCTAACCTGAAGTGCAAGTAATTGCGAAAGCTGATTTCGCTCGCTATAAGGTAGCTGTAATTTAATATCAACGGGCTCTGTTTCATTGCTCACATAAAGTACACCCACGTTTTCACCTTGAGAGGCAATACTGAGTGTTTGTGCAATATTTTGAGTTGAAACCGCACTGAGTGCGGCCTTGGTTTTATTGGTAACAAAGCGCTGTAATGGCGAGGGTGCCACCATTGAGGTATCGACTTCAACTACATGAGGCTCTTGTTGTAAACGCGCAGCTAACTGCAAGGCAGCGTGAGAATGTGTTTGCTCATCAACAAAAGCATCTCGGTAAACCTCAGCAACTAAGGTACTCAGTACCGGCGGCCCTGGTGGTACTTCAACCACTTTTATTACAATGCCATCGGTTGCTAGCATCGCGAGCTGTTCGCGAAGACGCATAACCACCCCATGGGATTGATGATCGCGCTTAGACTTATCCACTAACAATACTCTCAGCTCGGCGAGATTAGCTGCCTCACGGCGATAATAGCCGCGCACCATACCGTTAAAGTCCATACTTGAAGGTTGACCAACATAGGCCGCTATTTCACTTACTTCGTTTAATTGCCATGTGAGTGTTTGGATTTGTTTAGTAAATGCAGCTGTGTGCTCCAGATTAGTCCCCTCTGGCATATCTATCAGCACTTGCAGCTCATTTTTATTATCAAAAGGGAGTAGCTTTAAAGGCACCAAACGCATCACGGGTAACATGGCGCTAATAATAAATAATGCTAGGGTTAGCCACAAAACAAGTTTAGCTCGCCCCTTAGAAGCCAATAATGGGCTTAATATTCTTTGATATGCACCAATTTTAGGAGCAAGCTCGGAGGGTTGTTCGTTATCAGGCTTGAGTAACTTCATCGCAAGCCAAGGGGTTACAAAAAATGCAACAATGGTAGAAACCATCACGCTAACCGGCACATTAAATGCCATAGGTGCCATGTACGGCCCCATCATTCCGGTGATAAACGCCAGTGGAATAAACGCCACCATTATAGTGAGTGTCGACATAAGCAAGGCATTTCGAATTTCGCTCATTGCACCAACAATCTGCTGTTTTTTATCGCCTTTTTTATTCAAAAAGCGGCTAATATTATCAATACCTGTGATTGGGTCATCTACCAGTAAACCCAAAGATAAAATAAGCGCAAATAAGGTCACCCGGTTAATGGTGTAACCAAATGCAAAATCTAATGAGAGTGTAATGCCATAACAAATAGGAACCGCCAACCCAACCACCACGGCAGGACGCCAACCTAAAAACACCCCCACAAATATCACCACAGTAAAGACCGCAAAGACTAAACTTGAAGTGAGGTTATTTACTTTTTCATCGGCAGTTTGGCCATAATCTCTTAATACCGCATAGCTCACTTCAGGGGGTAATAGCGTGCGTGTTAGCTGCGCCATCATTTGATGAACATCGTTGGCAACTGCAACAGCGTTCGTGCCGGTTTGTTTTGCAACGCTTAGTGTTACCATTGGCAAATGCTGCTGGTTTGCCGATTGAGCAAGCCATTGGTAATACTTAGCTTCACTTGGGCCATCAATAACGTTTGCAACATCAAGCAAGTAAACACTTTTGCCATTAACAACATTCACTACCAGCTGTTCTACAGCAGATTGACTTCGTAGAACATCACCTGCTTGCAATTCAATTTGCTGCTGACCATCAACCACACTGCCTACTTGCGTTAGTTGATTAGACACGCTTAATGCATAAAAAACGTCATTTACGGTTGTTTGGTGGGCAGCCAATGCGCTGGCATTTAAATTAATGGTGAGGGTTCGTTTACGACCAGCAATGACTTTTACTTCACTGGTGTGTTCAATACGTTGTAAACTGTTGGCTATTTCGTTAGCAAAGCGGGTTAACTCGTAATCACCATAAAGTTGTGGGTCTTTACTGTATAGCCCCAGCATAACAATAGGTACATCATCCACTTCAACGGGCCGTATTTGCCAACTTTTGATAACAGAAGCCATGGTATGTTGATAACTGTTAAGTTTTGCATAGGTATCTAAAATAGCTTGTTCGCGGTCATGGCCAACCTCAAAGCGAAGTGTAACCACTGCGG
Organism: Pseudoalteromonas sp. MQS005; assembly: GCF_001661605.1. Taxonomy (NCBI): domain Bacteria; kingdom Pseudomonadati; phylum Pseudomonadota; class Gammaproteobacteria; order Alteromonadales; family Pseudoalteromonadaceae; genus Pseudoalteromonas; species Pseudoalteromonas sp. MQS005. Next base: position 24,274 of record NZ_LYRQ01000010.1, read on the forward strand.
CATTCGTTTGTGTAGTGGAATAAATATGTTCCACACCGCCAAGTTGGGCAAGTAGCTTTTCAAGTGGCTGGGTAACCAATCTGGCTACCTCTGGAGCTTCTACGTTGGGCGCCGATACGTATATATCGAGCATAGGCACCACTATTTGTGGTTCTTCTTCTCGCGCTGTTTGTTGTAAAGCAAATAAGCCAAACAAAATCGACAACACAAAAATAATAACCGGAATACGGCCACTTAAGCTGCTTTTTACTGCGTTATCAATCATGCTCATAACTTTTAGCCCTTGCAAAACAGTCCATATAATGTGCCTAACAAATGCACGGCATTTTGATCAATCACGCGGTAATAAATAGTTTGGCTTTCGCGGCGAGTAGCCACTACATTGGCTTTGCGCAGTGCCGCTAGGTGCTGTGATAACGCAGACTGCGCTAGCGGTACGGCTTCGTTAAGCTGCGAAACACTCATTTCGGTATCTTGTAATGAGCATAAAATCATTAGTCGATTTTTATTCGCTAATATTTTTAATAGCTGCTCAGCTTGATCCACATTAGTCGCCATCGCTGTAAAGTCAATTTTCATACTATGCTCTTATTCTAAAATATGCACTTAGTATAAATTGCTAGATAAGAAATGTCTAATATTAGAATTTACTAATTTAACAATATCTAATATAGTAGCTCTGTACTCAATCAAATAAGTGACCTACTATTATGAAACTCAATAACGCACTTCGTCTTATCGCTGGCATCATGATTGTTGTATCAATCCTTTTGCAAACGTATCACGATCCGAAGTGGATATACTTTACCGCTTTTATCGCTGTAAACTTAATCCAATCAGCTTTTACTAGCTGGTGCCCAATGATCACTCTATTACGCAAACTTGGCTTTAAGGAATAATCACCATGCTTACATCTATCCCCGATTTACTAAAAATTATTACGCCTAATCAACGTCGTATCGACGCCGAACAAGCTAAACAAGAGATCAGTGAAAACAAAGGATTACTCATTGATGTGCGTGAACCGGCTGAACATGCAACCAAAGCCGCTACCGGCGCAATTAATATTCCGCGCGGCTTACTTGAAATGAAGTTAATGGAAATAGAAAAAGACGCAGCACGCCCTATTTACTTACATTGCGCTAGTGGTGCGCGTGCAACATTAAGCGCTGAAGCACTGACACGCGTAGGTTATGAAAACGTCACAGTTATTACCTGTAAAGCAGAAGCTGTTTGTCAGGTATTTTAAAGGCCAAAAATTAAATCACTCGGCGATCAACCGATCGCCGAAAATTAATGTATACCTGCGCCTTACTTCCTCTCATCCAACAAGTTGACTAACATTTGCTCGATATTTTTTACGCTGTAGGTAAGCGAGCGGATGAGCTCTACTTGGCTTTGTGGTTCATCGTTATTAGATTGGGCTGGCTGATCTGCAGTGAGGTTATCTTTTTGAGTTAAAATGGCTTCACGAAATTCACTGGCATTAACTACCCCAAGTAACGATACTAATGCACCGTGACCAGACTGCCCTGCAGTTTCAAAGCTTAAGCGGTATAAACCAAATAGTCGCATTAATGGCCCCTGACTTAATCCCACATCAGTGATTTTTTCAAGCGGAATCGATTTTTCTTCTTTAAACAAAATACCGCGTTTAACCACTAGCTTGCGCTCTAGCAAATCGGCCGACATAGCTGCTAATACTCGCCCTGCGACTAGCCACACCAAAAGCAATACAACGGGTAAAAACACAATAGTTACAACTGGAAAAAGGCTAAATATTGCAGCTAAGCACATCCAGTACTGTTTGACTTTGTTATCAAAAGTGGCACTTTTTAAAATTATATTAGACATCGTTTTATCACTTTTAAATTATAGTTTTTTTAAGTTACATTAATTACCAACTGTACGCAATTCAATCACTTTGATAGTTAAAATCCAATTACCACTTTGATCGCAAGCGCAATAAATACCATACCTAATAGTCTGTCTAACCACACATTTTGCTTGGTAAAGCCAAAGCGCTTTTTAGACACATCAGTGAGTAAAGCCACCAATAAATACCACCCAGTATCTATTACAAAAACGGTTAAGCACATAATAATACCGATATTTAATGTAAGGTTTTCTGGATCGATAAACTGCGAAAATAGCGCCAAAAAGAAAATTGCCAACTTAGGGTTTAAAAATGCAATCGCAAAACCATCTTGTAACGCCTTAGAACTGCTCACTGCACTTTTTTGAACTTGCAGCTCGCTGTCGTTAGGTTTTGAAAATAGTATTTTCAAACCTAAATACGCTAAATAGGCTGCCCCTAAGTACACTAAAAATTGATACACAGTAGGAAACTGCAACATCAATGCGCCTAATCCCAATAATGAGGCCGCTGCATATAAACCAACCCCAAAACCATGGCTTAACGCTGCCAGCATGCCATTTTTCATCCCGCCATTTAAGCTATGCTTTAATACCACAGCTAAACTAGGCCCTGGCGACATTGCTCCCATCATGCATACCAGTGCTAAGCTAAACCATAATGATAATGCCATTAGTAACCCTTATATTTCTTCATTTTCAATAAGTAAAATGTAAGCATAAGCTTGACCATATAGTCCTGTTGAGGCGCTAACATTTATTACTTTCCAGCCTTCTTGGTTTAATTGATAAATTCGCTCATTAAGTGCGTCAATATCAATACCACCTCTAAAAAAGCCACGCTGCTTTTTAAATTCTACTATTTTTTGCATTATAAATACCTGCTTTATAGGCTGTATTCAAAATCATAATGGTGAATACCCTGCTCTATTCGTATCGCCATGCTGCCTGTTAATCCTGCGAGCTCATTGGTACCAGAGTCGGGTACGACTTTTAAAATTAAGCTATCTTGGCCTTTGTCCATCAGCCCAAAATGCTGTAATACAAAACCACCTTGCAAACCATCAAGTTCGCCTATTACTTGCTCAATAGCCACATAACCGGCACTGCCTTGGGTGGGGGTCATGGCGCTGAGCATTTCACCTTGGCTAGTTGCGGTTAGGCCACCAGTAAATTGTTTATCAATCGACATACGACCTAAATTAACGCCTTGCTGTCCATGTGCATACCCTTCTATAGGCGCTAATGTAACGGTAAACTCGCCTGTTACCTGTTTAGTTGTCATAATTTTTCCCTATTGATGATTTTTAATACTATTGATTTTTAATCTATTGATGCCATATCTATACCTTAATCATCAATAAGAATCTACTATGCCTACAGACAAGTCTGCTTCAGATAAAGCCGCCTTTAGCGCTTTATTCCCTATATTCAATTTTATTAAGCCTTATAAATGGGTAGTTTTAGGGGCTTTAGTGGCGTTACTGGCCACCGCAGGAGTTAACTTATCGCTAGGGCAAGGCGTTAAATTTGTGATTGATCATGGCTTTATTGCCGGCTCGCAAGCGCAATTACAACAAGCTGTGTTGGTATTAATTGGTTTGATCAGTTTATTGGCAGTGGGTACATTCAGCCGATTTTATTTAATGTCGTGGATTGGCGAACGAGTCAGTAACGACATTCGAAAAGCCGTGTTTAATCGTATTGTTACCTTGCACCCGAGTTACTTTGAAGAAAATCGTAGCGGCGAGCTGATGTCGCGTTTAACCACCGACACCACATTATTACAATCTATTATTGGCTCGTCATTTTCTATGGCACTGCGAAGCTCGCTAATGTTAGTCGGTGGTTTAATTATGCTGCTTGTTACTAATTTAAAGCTTACCTTGGTCGTTGTGGCCTGCGTCCCTTTAGTACTGGTGCCTATGATAGTGTTTGGTAAAAAGGTGCGCAAACTCGCCAGTTCTAGCCAAGATGCTATTGCCGATATAAGCACCTACGCGGGTGAGATCATTCAAAACATAAAAGTGGTACAAAGTTATAGCCACGAACAACTAGAACAATCTGCTTTTGCGCTTGAAACCGAAAAGGCCTTTAATGTGGCTAAAAGCCGAATTAAACAACGTTCGTTTTTAATTGCAGCTGTTATTTTTCTTACCTTTAGTGCTATTAGTGCCATGCTCTGGGTAGGCGGTAGTGATGTGTTAGCAGGCACTATGACGGGCGGTGAACTCGGTGCTTTTGTGTTTTATGCCATTATGGTGGCCATGTCGGTAGCGACCGTTGCAGAAGTTTACGGTGAACTACAACGCGCAGCAGGAGCAGCAGCAAGGTTACTCGAGCTACTTGCGGTTGAAAGTAAAATACAAAATCCCGAAATTCCAAAAGATGATCAGTTACATGCAACAACCAGCAACAGTGCAATTTCACTTGAAAGTATTAGTTTTAATTACCCTTCTCGCCCAGATGTAAGCGCATTAAATAATATCAGCTTAAATATTGAAACAGGTAAAACTGTGGCTATTGTTGGCCCTTCCGGTGCCGGTAAAACCACCTTGTTTGAACTGTTACAGCGTTTTTATGACCCTGCCAGCGGAGCGATTAAGTTTCATAATATAAATATTAAACAGTTGTCATTAAATACCTTGCGTAACAAAATGGGGATGGTGGCACAAAACCCGATTTTATTTAGCTCTGATGTTATGCATAACATTCGCTATGGAAACCCAAGCGCCAGTGACGAGCAAGTTTATACGGCCGCCAAACATGCCCATGCTGATGAATTTATAAAACAGTTACCACAAGGCTATAACAGCTTCTTAGGTGAACAAGGTGTAAGGCTATCGGGTGGGCAAAAGCAGCGTATTGTTCTTGCTCGCGCCATTTTAAAAGACCCAGAAATACTGCTACTTGATGAGGCTACCAGCGCGCTTGATGCGCAAAGCGAGCATCATGTTCAGGCCGCACTTGAACACTTAATGCAAAATAGAACAACGCTGATTATTGCCCATAGACTGGCCACGGTAAAACATGCCGATATGATTGTGGTAATGGAAAATGGCGAAATAAAAGCTACAGGCACTCATCAGCAATTAATGGCAAGTAACCCTTTGTATCAAAAACTATGTGAATTACAGTTTAATCTAGATTAATTGCGCTTTAGTAGTTACTTTTTATGAAGCCATTTATTCATTGCGGTATCGTAAGCCTTTGTTAGCTTGGTTTTATCGCACTTTACACCAACGATATAACTCTCTGGCAAGTCCTTTTTGGGCATAACCCCAGCACCAATAGATACCTTTTTAAAACAGCTATCACCTCGTCGGTAAGTGGTAAATTGCATATTTTGCTGCTCTATTTTTAATAGCGGCTTCACCTTCCCTGCATGCTCTTTTGGGACGGTAATGCGCTTTTTCTGAGGGTCATTCTTTGCAGTATCAGAATAGCCAGTTTGTTGCTGTAAAATACTATTGAGCCCTTTTTTCAGGTCGATCTTTTTATAAGACGTTGCGGTTACAGGGTGGGTGTTTATGGAGGTGGTACTTACCGGCTCAGTCGTCTCCTTTGTTTTTTTATTAGTCGCATTTAGTGGTTTTGATTGGGTTGCATTAACAGGCTTGGTTGGGGTTATTTCTGTATTAACATTTTTATTAGCGCTTTGCTGAGTGGCTTGTTGCGTTACTTTATTTTTGGCAGGCACATTCACCATATACGCTTTAATTGGCGTTAATTGCGGCTGTTTAATTTTAGGGGCTTTTAAGGTAGTTAAAAAAAACAAAACTAACCCATGTAAACATACCGATAAAATAATTGCTGTACGCCAATTTGTCATAAACATGTCCCTATGAAGAACTCCTTATGACAACTAACTTATTTAAAAGTGCCCTTTAAATAAGTACACAAACCGCGCGCAAACGCGGTTTGTAACTACAAAAGCTAACCTTGAGTGTTTGGTACAATTTGAATTTCTACTCGGCGATTTTGCGCACGACCATTCGCTGTGTCGTTGGTCGCTATTGGGCGTGATTCGCCATAGCCACTCGTGCTTACTCGTGCCGCCATAATTTGTTGGTTTACCAAGTAATTTTTTACACTTTGTGCACGCTGCTCTGAAAGAGTCATGTTGTAACTGTCTTTGCCCGTGCTGTCGGTGTGACCTTCAACACTTAAGTAGGTTTTTTCGTATTTATTCATTACACTTGCTATCGCATTTAAAGTGTCATGAAAGCCCGATGAAATATAAGATTGATCAGTCGCAAACGTAATATTAGAGGGCATCACTAAGCGTAAGTTATCGCCTTCACGAACCACTTCAACTCCCGAACCCGCTAACTCATCACGAAAAGCAGCTTCTTGTTTATCCATGTAATCACCTACAGCAGCACCCGCTAGCGCACCAATAGCTGCACCAATAAAAATACGCTTATCTTTATGATTACCTGTAGCTTTACCTAAAATACCACCCGCGGCTGCACCAATAGCGGCACCTTTACCTGTGTTATTCATTTCACAGCCAGAAAGTAATACAGCAACGACAGTGACACTTAAAAGTGATTTAGTTAACATCATGGTAATTTCCTATTCATTTAGAATTTATTATTGCGATTATGCAAATATATGTATGAACCAACAATGAAGAATAACGTATAAGCGTTGATATTGCCTATCAAATAAGGAAGTAGTGATAGCGTTTCATAATAATGTCATACTTGTTTGTGACAATTTTATGATTTATCAAAAGGCGATGGACACTATGTTAATTGCGATTTTTAGGCAGTTTTTTTTGCTTGGCTGCATGAGCTTTGGCGGCCCTGCCGCGCATTTAGGTTACTTTAAGCACCACTTTGTTGATTCGCTTCGCTGGTTAAGTACAGCGCGTTACGCGCAGCTAATTAGCTTAAGTCAAGCTCTGCCAGGCCCTGGTTCAAGTCAGGTTAGCTTTGCTATTGGCGTAGAACGTGCGGGTGTACTCGGTGGTATCGCTGCGTTTATAGGCTTTACCCTGCCTTCGTTTTTGATCATGGTGCTAATTGCAATAAGTGCACATCAGTTTGATGCTGTTTATTTTGCTATTATTGCAGGTTTGAAACTATTTGCCGTGGTTATTGTTGCTGATGCGACCCTTAGTATGGCGAAGAGCTTTTGCACCAGTGCGGTACTTAAACTTCTGGCAATAATGAGTACTTTAGCACTGATTTTATTTCCTATGTTGGGCACTCAAATCGCCATTTTAGTAACCGCTGCCATTATCGGTGCTTTATGGCCTTTACTTAACTTAGCTAAATCTACAGAAAATGTTAGCAGAGAAAAAACCAACATCAATTGGATTGCTCTTGGCTTATTTGCACTACTACTTGCCATCAGCTTTATCCCACTTGGCGAAAACGCTGCGTTATTCGCGCCTTTTTACCAAGCAGGTGCCATGGTATTTGGTGGTGGACACGTTGTATTACCTGTTTTGCAAGCGGGAGTTCCAACGCTGAGTAATGATCAATTCTTAACTGCGTACGCCAGTGCCCAAGCCGTTCCTGGCCCAATGTTTACTATAGCCACCTACTTGGGGGCACAATTGAACTCTGCACAACCATTAGTGGGTGCGCTAATCGCAACATTATTGATATTTTCACCCGGTTTTTTACTGATGCTGGCGTTTCAAAAAAGCTGGATAAACTTGGCCAGTAATCCTCGCTTTGCCAGCTCAATTGCAGCGCTTAATGCTGCTGTAGTTGGCTTTTTGGCAGCTGCATTATATTCGCCCATTTGGACTTCTGCCGTAAGCAATATTTGGCAAATTGCATTAGTGATTGCTGCGTTTGCATGGTTACGTATTAAAAAGCCACCTATTTGGTGGCTATTGTTATTGTTTATTGGTGTTGGCCTTGGACAGCATTATTGGGCACTTTAATGCTGGGTTTACCTGCCATATTGGCTCCGTCAGCTGGGCTTAATTGCCCACTGACACTTTGATAAGCGCGCAGCCCAAACACAGGTAATACGGCCAGTAAATGGTCCATAATTTCAGCTTGTAAGTGCTCGTACGATATCCAACGTTTGTCTTCACTGAAGCAGTAAAACTCAATCGGTAAGCCATGATTAAGCGGTTGTAGTTCACGCACCATAAGTGTGAGCGAGGTATTGATTTTACTGTGTTGTTTTAAGTAACCCTCTGCATAGCGACGAAATAGCCCTAAGTTCGACACCGGATCGGGAAGTGTGCCTAGTCGAATATATTCTTGCAGTGGTATAGCCGCTTCTATTTGCGCTTTAAAATCGTCATCAACTAAAAAGATGCTGTTCATATCAATGTTTAAAGAACGCTTGATGCGTCGCCCACCAGATTCTTGCATACCGCGCCAATTTTTAAATGAACCGGCCACCAGCATATAAGTAGGGATGGTCGTTATGGTGTTATCCCAGTTACGCACTTTTACAGTATTAAGTCCTAAATCAATTACTTCGCCATCGGCGCCGTAGTTATCTACTTGGATCCAATCTCCATAGGTCACCAAACGATTAGCGGCAATTTGAATGCTGGCGACAAAACCTAATATGGTGTCTTTAAATACTAATAAAGTAACAGCGGCAATAGCACCAAAACCAGAAAGAATATAAGTCGGCGATTTTTCAAGCACAATACTAACAATTAATATTGAACACACAATAAAGGTGATCAGCTTAACCACTTGAATTAACCCTTGAATGGGCACTTCGCGGGCAAAATCTAATTGGTTATAAATAGCACCAGCAATGCTTACAATACTGCTAATAATAAAACCAATATAAATAATTAATAATGCTTGGCCAATGGTTTTAAGGATCTCTTGAGCAATTGCATTAACCGGATAAACACTATCAAATGTGGCTAAAAAAAGCACACAGCACAGCAAGCAGGCAATCCGCTTATTCAGCTTAGTTAACATAGGTGACAATGAACCAATACGCTCAGGAGAGAGTTTAGTCACCACCTTTTGAATACCCGGTAACATCAAGCGACGAGTAAATAAGTAAACAAATAATAATGAAAGAATGCCAATTGATGAGGCGGTGATTGCGCTGAGAAAAAAAGCATCGGGGACTTTTTCAAACCAAGGAGTAATTAGCTCCTGTAGGTGTGTTTTGCTCATGGTATTTCAATTTCCTTACTGGGTGTTAATTCAGTACTAGCTTGCTGAATATGAATAGCGCTTAATTGCTTATCTTTTACTGTCCATAAGTTATTTAAGTATTGCTGAAACTGGGCCCTGAATGCCTTATCGGTTTGGTAACTGCCAATCATCTGTGTATTTATTGGCATAACCTCAATAGTAATATGAATAGACTCCAACTCGCCTTTTAAAATATTACGACACACATGATCTGACTGACCGCTATACACTAAACTGGTGTTAAGCATAGCGTCAAACTGCTCGTTTAAAACCTCTAAGGCAAAAGCAGTTCCACCAGCCTTAGGTTTTAATAAATGCTGAAAAGGACTTTGTTGATGCTGGTGCTTTTGCGCAGTAAAACGCGTACCTTCTACAAAGTTAACTATGGTTGTAGGATGATGACGAAAGTTACGGCAACTGCGCTTAGTACGCTCGACATCTAAGCCTTTTAAATTCGGATTTTTAGCCAATTGCGCTTTGGTCACTCGTTTCATAAAGGGCATACCCATCGCCCACGCACCAGTGCCAATAAATGGCACGTATTTAAGCTCATCTTTTAAAAAAAACTTAGGGGCTGGCAATGCATCCAACGAGCTCAATACCGCAATATCAAGCCAGCTAATATGATTACTGATTAGCAAATACCAACTGTTGGCGTTTACCTCCCCACTAATATTAACTTTAATATTATTACAGCCTAACCACAGCCCTAAGCGGTTACCTTTGCACCACCCTTTATACGCACTGTGTAATAATTTACTCACTACAGGTATGGGCAGCACTAATTTAACTAACCCTAGGGTAAGCACTAATGCGCCAAATATTATTAAATTAGCAAATAAAACACAGCCAACAATTAAGCCATTTAACCAATTAGGTAACCATTTTTTTAGCATAACTGTCAGCTCATTTTGTTATTTTTGTTTGAGATTAACCAACGTCTGGTTTTTTTCTTCCCACACGCGGTTTAATTCACTTTGAAAGCGTACTCTAAAGTCAGGATCATTAGTGTAATCACCAATTAAGTCGTCACTAACGCCTTTTACTTCAACATGTACATCAATGTGTTTTACTTTACCGGCTGCAAAATCCATAAAGGTAGGAATGCCCTCAGGGTAATGAATAGTGACATTTACCACTTTAGAAATTTGCTCACCCATGGCTTGCATTACAAACGCCACACCACCCGCTTTCGGTTTAAGTAAGTGAGGAAACGGGCTATTTTGACGCGCATGCTTTTGCGCTGTAAACCGCGTCCCTTCAACAAAGTTAACCACACTGACTGGCATTTCTTTAAATTTTTCACAGGCTTTACGGGTGGTTTCTAAATCTTTACCACGCAATTTAGGATTCTTTTTTAATTGGCTTTTACTGGTACGGGTCATAAAAGGAAAGTCGAGTGCCCACCAACACAAACCTAAAACAGGTACGTAAATAAGCTCTTTTTTCAAAAAGAAGTTCAAAAAAGGTATTTTTCGGTTAAACACCCGCTGTAACACTAAAATATCCACCCAGCTTTGATGGTTCGCAATAACTAGGTACCAATCTTTTAATTTAAGCTCTTCAAGGCCAATAACATTAAGTTTAGTTGGCGTTAATAACGTTTGATTTAACGTGTTGAAGGTCACCCAAATAGAGGCACATTGCTTGGCCGTCCAGCTCATTAATTTTTGTAGTGGTTTGATTGGGATTAACTTAACGATGCCACAAATAAAAATAGGCACAAACCAAAAAAGAGTGTTTATTGTATAAAAGAAAATACTAAATACACTGCGAATAACTGACATTACTTCTATTCCTTTAAACATCGCGCAGCCACTAAGACCGCGCTTAACTATGCAACTAAATTAATCTTCAAAATAGGTGTAGCCCTCAAGCCCTGCATTGAGCTCGGCTAGGTACCCTTCTTTACAGTGTTCTGATACATCAAGTTTATTAATTTGAGTGGCAAAGTTATCAGCTAATAACTCGCTATCATAATCAACAAATTTTAATACATCCTTAACGCTGTCTCCTTTAATGGCATTGGTTAATACATATCCCTGCTCATTAAGCTCAACATGGACTGAGTCGGTATCACCAAATAGGTTATGTAAGTCACCTAAAATCTCTTGGTATGCCCCCACCATAAACATGGCAATATGATACTGCTGACCTTGTGTATATTCAGGGATAGGTAAACTTGTTTCAATACCTGCACCTTCAACGTACTCACGTATTTGCCCGTCAGAATCACAAGTAATGTCTTGGATAATCGCGCGCTGAGTAAGCGGCTGCGTTAGATTTTCGATGGGCATGACCGGAAATAACTGCTGAATACCCCATACATCAGGTAATGACTGAAACAATGAAAAATTCACAAACAGTTTATCGGCTAGCTTTTCGTTTAAATCATCCAGCACTTCGCGATGAGCGCGTGCGTTAACGCTTAACGATGCACGAACTCGGTGTAAAATCGTAAAGTAAAGCTGCTCTATTTTCGCCCACTCTAGCATGCTCACTAAACCATGCACGTATTGATCGTGTGCTTCGCTAAATAAGTGCATAGCATCATGATATATTTCAAGTGCCATACGTGGGTTCAAACGTTGTAAGCATTGCCACATTTCATCTAGCACTAATGCGCTGTTTTCCAATGGCGGTTCTGGGTTTAAATGATTCGGTGCTTTTTCTACATCAATGACATCGGTGATCAACACCGCATGATGAGCCGTTAATGCACGGCCAGATTCGGTAATAATCGCAGGATGCGTTAAGTTATGCTGATCGCACACATCGGCAAATGCATTCACTACATTACGCGCGTATTCTTCGACTGTGTAGTTCATTGAGCAGGCACTACGTGAGCCTGAGCCTTCATAGTCAACGCCAAGCCCGCCACCCACATCAACCGTATTTAGCGGTACACCGTATTGAGTTAATTCAGCAAAATGGCGAGCACATTCGCGCAAGGCACGATGAATATCACGAATATTGGCGATTTGAGAACCAATATGAAAATGCACCATTTGCATTAAATGCAACTTGTTATGTTGCTTAAGTACTTCCACTGCACTGAGTACTTGCCCTGCGGTTAAACCAAACTTACCTTTTTCACCACCGGTATTTTGCCATTTACCTTTGCCAACCGAATTTAAGCGAATACGAATTCCAATAGCCGGTTCAATGCCTAAATTATCAATTTCTTCAAGCAATGTGGTTAGCTCTGAGAGTTTTTCAACCACAATTTTAACGCCGTGTCCCATTGCTTGACCAATACAGGCTAAACGTAAAAACTCACTGTCTTTGTAGCCGTTGCATACAATTGTAATAGGCTCTTTCGCCACCCCTAAAATGGCCATTAGTTCAGGCTTAGAACCGGCTTCAAGTCCCACTAAGCCACTTGGGTGAGCTAATAACTTACTTACAACAGAGCGCTGCTGGTTTACTTTAATAGGATAAACACAGGTGTATTTGCCGTTATATTCGCGGTTAGTGCGCGCTTGAGTAAAGGCATTGGTGAGCGTATCGACACGATTTTTTAAAATATCAGTAAAGCGCACCAGTACGGGCAATGTTAACCCTTGTTGCTTAAATTGCTCAGTAAGCTGACTTAAAGAAATGGCAGGTTTTGTTTGGTCGCCATCCGGATAGGCTATCAACTCACCTTGTGCGTTAATATCAAAATAACCATCGCTCCAATGAGCAACATTGTATGTAGCACGTGCTGTTTCTAAACCCCAAGTCATGGCAACTCTTCTTTATTAAATTAGGTGTAAAGGGGCATTTTAATACGTCACTATCTGCTAAGCTAACAAAAATTGAACTTTCCCCTCTTTATAGCTAACTTTATTCGCTAAAGAGAGTAAAATTTGATTGAGCAATAGGCCAAGCACTGGCAGAATTGCCTCCTTTTTTTCATACTCAACCAAAAGTGTAACAACAACTATGGCAAATTTAGATCAAAGTAAGTGGTTTACTGAAATTAGCGACCGCGATGGCAGCGCATTTTCATTACGTATTAACAAAAAGTTAGATGAAAAACAGTCTCCTTTTCAAAAAGTAGAAATGTTTGAAACCACAGACTTTGGTAATTTAATGATCATTGATGGTTGTACTATGGTAAGTAGCCGTGAAAACTTTTTTTACCACGAAATGATCAGCCACCCAGCATTACTGGCGCATCCAAACCCAAAAAACGTAGTTATTATTGGTGGCGGCGATTGCGGTACATTACGTGAAGTGCTCAAGCACCCAAGTGTAGAAACTGTAACTCAAATAGATATTGACGAAGTGGTTACCCAAATGTCGTTAAAGTACTTCCCAGAGTTATGTGAATCAAATAATGACCCACGTGCTACTGTGATGTTTGACGATGGCATTAAATACATGCGCGAAGCAGCTGGTGAGTCTATTGATGTAGTGATTGTTGATGGTACTGATCCGGTAGGCCCAGGTGAAGGTTTATTTAACCATGCGTTTTATACTAGCTGTTTAAACGCACTTCGTCCTGGTGGAATACTAGTACAACAAAGTGAATCGCCATTAATGCATATGCCACTGTTGGTTGAAATGCGCGAAGCTATGCTAAGTGTTGGTTTTAACGATTTACAAACACTCCCATTCCCACAACCTATTTACCCAAGTGGGTTATGGTCAGTGACGCTAGCTCGCAAATCTGAGGCTTTTAATGGCTTTAGAGAAGACGGCGCAGCAATAATTGCACAGCATAGTGAATACTACAATGGCGGCATTCATCACGGTGCACTCGCAACACCTAATTACATGAAACGCGCTTTTGATAAAAAATAATAAGTTATAAATACAAAACAGGGCTCGCTAGAGCCCTTTTTTATGTGTTTAATTACATTGAATACGTTTGCAGTCATCTCGTAATAACCCCACCTTCACTTTATGCTCATAGTCTACAATTTGACATAAAGGACACACAATGAGATTACCTTTACTGCTAGTTGCTTTACTTTCAAGCAGCGCTTTTGCAAAAGAAGCCATGCTGGAATCGCCAGATCAAAAAATTAAAATCACCATATCTGATCAATCTTCATCTCCTTACTATTCTATTAGCTTTAATGGTAAACCTGTTATTACGCAGTCACATTTAGGTTTTAGATTTAAAAGCCAAGCGCCATTTGATGAAGGTTTTGTTATTAGTGAAGTAACTCGCTCACAAACCGATAGTCAATGGCAGCAACCTTGGGGAGAGCGTCAAACCGTTGTCGACAAGCACAATGAAATTGCCGTTACCTTTAATAAACCCGCACCCCACGGTGGCACATACACAGTGCGATTTAAAGCCTTTGATAGCGGTGTGGGATTTCGCTATGAAGTCCCTAAACAAGCCGGTTTTGAAAAAACAGAAATTACTAAAGAGCTGACCGAGTTTGCCATCGCCGGTGCCGATAAAGCCACTGCATGGTGGATACCTGCTCGCGGTTGGAATCGTTACGAATATGTCTACAACACCACAGCCTTACAAGATGCTGCATTCGCTCACACCCCTTTTACCTTTAAAAATGGTAACGGTGTACATATCAGCATTCATGAAGCAGCCCTAGTCGATTATGCGGGCATGGTGCTTAACCAACGTCGCCCAGGCACTTTTAGCGCCGATTTAACGCCATGGTCAGATGGTATAGCAGTCAAAAAGCACGGTGAATTTAATACACCTTGGCGCACCATTCAAATTGGCGAACATGCGGTAGACTTAGTTAATTCAGATATTATTTTAAATCTAAATGAGCCAAATAAGCTCGGTGATGTATCGTGGGTTAAACCAGGCAAATACGTAGGTATTTGGTGGGGCATGCACATCAATGAGAATACTTGGGGTAGTGGCGAAAAACACGGTGCCACCACAAAAAATACTAAATACTACATGGACTTTGCCGCAAAATACGGCTTTGATGGTGTATTAGTTGAAGGTTGGAACACTGGTTGGGATGGCGACTGGTTTTTTAATGGCGATGTATTTAGCTTTACCCAAGCATATGATGACTTTGATATTGAGGAGCTTACCCGCTACGGTAAGCAAAAAGGGGTGCAGTTAATTGGCCACCATGAAACCTCAGGTAACGTAACAAATTATCGTAATCAAATGGAAGACGCTTTTGCGCTTTACGAGCAATCAAATGTAAGCCAAATTAAAACCGGTTATGTAGCCGATGGTGGCAATATTAAACGCATTGATGAAAACGGCATTGCCCGTTTTGAGTGGCATGACGGCCAATTTATGGTTAATGAGTACTTATACAACGTTAAGCTAGCTGCAAAACATAAAATAAGTATTAATACTCATGAGCCAATAAAAGACACCGGCCTTCGCCGTACTTACCCTAATTGGATTGCTCGTGAAGGCGCTCGCGGCCAAGAATTTAACGCATGGGGCACGCCACCCAATCCACCAGAGCACATTCCAATGCTTGCTTTTACGCGTATGCTGGCAGGCCCAATGGACTTTACGCCAGGTATTTTTGATATGAGCTTTAATGGCTTAGGTGGCGATACAAATCGCCCGCAAACAACACTTGCAAAGCAATTAGCACTTTATGTTGTAATGTACAGCCCAATTCAAATGGCGGCTGATTTACCTAAAAATTATTTAGCTAAGCCCGATGCTTTTCAATTTATTCAAGACGTACCGACCGATTGGCAACAAAGTATTGCGCTTGATGGAGAAGTAGGCGACTTTATTGTATTTGCACGAAAAGAACGTAAACGCGATCAGTACACTGGTAATGACTGGTACTTAGGCGCTGTAACTGATGAAAACGCCCGCACCATTGAGGTTAAACTCGACTTCTTAGATAAAGATAAACAGTTTGAAGCGCAAATCTACAAAGATGGTGATAAGGCAGAGTGGAAGAACAACCCTTACGATTTAAAAATCGAAAAACGCACTGTTACCGCAAATGATAAACTCACACTAAAATTGGCCACCAGTGGTGGTACAGCCATTCGTTTTAAAGCACTATAAAATGGTTAAAGCTATCCGCATATAACGGCGGATAGCTTTATTTAGTTTTGATTAACCACTTTAACTGGCAAATATATTTGCGCACTTAAACCACCTTCAGGGCGATTAGAGAGCACAACCTTGCCATTATGCATGTCTATAATGCGTTTAATAATAGCTAAGCCTAAACCACTGCCTTCACTGCCTCGTGCAGCGTCACCTTGCTTAAATGGTTCGAACACTGATTCTAATTCACTCTCAGGAATACCTGGGCCATTATCGTTAACCGCAATAATGACGTACTTTTTATTGCTATTAAAATAACTTTGCACCTCAATATCCCCTTGCGAGTAACGCAGTGCATTTTCAATCATATTCGTCACTACTCGCTTAATAGCAACTGAGCTCATGGGAATATTACCTAGGTTAGGATTGCTTTCAAACGTGATAACACGTTGATGCTTTAATTCACTTTGTACGACTTCGGCTACCAACGCATTGATATCTTCATAGCTTTGTTCTTCACGTTTATGATGGCGTAAATATTCAATAAACTGATCAATAATGCCATTCATATCTTCAATGTCGTAAATAATACCTTCGCGTAAATAATCATCTTCATCAACCATCATTTCTGTGGCTAACCGAATACGGGTAAGCGGTGTGCGTAAGTCGTGAGAGACACCGGCCATGAGTAATCGACGATCATTTTCAAGGGCTGCAATACCTCGCGACATTTGGTTAAAAGCCCGCGTTACCTCAATAACTTCACTTGAGCCTTGTTCTTGTAACTTAGTACTAAAATCACCAACGCCTACTTTTATTGCCGCTTGTTGCAGTGCTTTTAATGGTCGGTTCAAATGTCTTGCAAATAGCCACCCGCCTAATACACTTAAAAAGCCTATACTGGATAAGTAAAAAGTTAAAAATTCAAGATTACTTTCTTTAAATCCGGTTAAGGGAACTTTAACCCAATAGCCCGGTGCTTGCGGGGCTTCCACCCAATAAATAAGTGGATCGGTTTGACTAATGCGTACCCGAGAAAACCCATTCAACTGCTCTGACATACTTCGCGATAGCCCTGAATACTCACGACTTTGCCCTAAGCCATTGCGCATCGCTTCACGCTGAGTCATCACCTCAATACCGGTTATTTCAAAAAACTTTTCTGAAACTTCATCGGTTACTTCAACACCATCTTCCCAGTCAATAAATACAGTTTTAATTTGCTTAGCGAGCATCAAATTAACTTGCTCAATAGTGGGTTTAACAACATATAAACTTACTGTGACGTAGGATACAATTTGGTTAATCAGCAACAAAGCTGCTACTAAAAAAACAGTTTGCCCAAACGCACTACGTGGAAACATCCCCATAATTATTACTTTTCACCATCAGGAACAAACACATAACCTAATCCCCATACAGTTTGAATATAACGCGGGTTAGCCGCATCCACTTCAATCATACGGCGAAGGCGTGACACTTGCACATCAATACTACGCTCTAGCGCACTGTAATCACGACCTCTTGCCAAGTTCATTAATTTATCACGACTTAACGGCTCTCGAGGATGAGATACCAACGCTTTTAATACGGCAAATTCACCACTTGTGAGTGATACGGTATTATCCCCTTCGCTCATTTCTCGTGTGGCTAAATTTAAGGTAAATTTACCAAACTTGATTAAATTCTCTTCTGCTGAGGGCGCCCCTGGCACTTCTTTTGATTGGCGGCGTAATATTGCTTTTATGCGGGCAAGTAACTCACGTGGATTAAACGGTTTAGGAATATAATCGTCAGCACCGAGCTCCAAACCAATAATGCGGTCTACTTCATCACCTTTAGCGGTCAACATCACAATTGGGATTTGGTTTTCTTTTTGACGTAACCGTCTGCAAATAGAGAGCCCGTCTTCTCCAGGCAGCATTAAATCAAGCACCATTAAGTGAAAGTTTTCACGCTCAATAAGCCTATCCATTTGCTGTGAATCGGCGGCTGTTCTAACAATAAATCCTTGCTCTACTAAATAGCGCTCAAGCAAACTGCGCAAACGTTTATCGTCATCAACCACTAATACTTTTACTGTCTCTTGTCCCATAATCTGTTGCTTATTTTTATAATTTATTAATAGTTAATATAAATGAAAAACTTAATAATAAAAAACTAATTAAGTGCTTAGATTGTTACTGAACATTTCAAACCCATTGGTGGCTATTTTATCTCGACAAGCTGCCTTTATTTTAATACCGTGCCACACATGAAAATTAAACAAGAACACGGCGTGAAAACAAACTTAATTACTCGCGAAGGTTATTTACAACTTCAGCAAGAACATGACCATCTTTGGAATGTAAAGCGCCCAGAAGTCACTAAAATTGTGAGTTGGGCTGCAAGCCTTGGTGATCGCTCTGAAAATGCAGACTATCAGTATAACAAGCGTCTATTACGCCAAATAGACCGCCGAGTGCGCTATCTACGTAAGCGCATCCCCGATTTAAAAATTGTTGATTACTCACCCGTACAAGACGGCAAAGTTTTTTTTGGTGCTTGGGTTGAAATAGAAAACGAGGCTGGGGAGTGTAAAAAGTTTAGAATTGTCGGTCCCGATGAAATTTATGATCGTAACGATTACATTTCTATTGACTCACCGATGGCGCGAGCACTATTAAAAAAACAAGTAGACGATGATTTTGAGGTCATGACCCCTCAAGGTGCTAAGCAATGGTATGTAAATAATATTTCCTACCAAAAATAAAACGGCTTAGTTTTGATTCAGATCATATTAACTTTTTATTGTTTATATTATCTGAGTAAGCTATAACTAAAGTAACTCAAGTTATGATGTATTAATTTGAGAGTAGTTAATTAAGGTCGTCACTATGTCAAACATTACAGCGCGCATATTACAAAATGCCCTATTGTTTACACTCTTTATGAGTGTAAGTTTGACATTGCATGCAACACCCAAAAATACGCAAATTGATGCTGGTTTTACACCTGCAGAATTTATTGTTTGCGACTCTCCTGACCAAGCAAACCTCGACACCGATATAGACTCTCATGTCGGTGTTATTGCGCTTAGAGAAATTCAACCACTTCCTTTAGCGTTTTACTTTCATTATGAAAGCAGCCTTTTAGTCACACCCTACAGCCATGCACACCCGCGAGCGCCACCCGTTATTTAGTTTAATAACTTGCTTTTAAACATTATTAAATTTTATAACTAATTAGGTGGATATTATGTCTAACTTTAAAGAACTCCGTACCCAAGATATTTCGCATGGCACTATTGCGAATACATTTACTAATGAAACTGTCATTGATTTAACTTCACCTGCTACACAAGTGGTGACTAGTTTTACTGATACAAGCCCGATGCGTGCATCGTTTGATACAACAATTGAACAAGCGTCAAAACAGTTAACGACTCAACGCTCTGATTTTATTTTGGTGACTGATGAGCAGCAAAAGCTAGTAGGTATAGTGGCGAGTGCTGATTTACAAAGCTCAAAAATCATGATTTTAGCACAGCGTTTAGGCTTGCCTCGTAGTGAAATTAGCTTGCGCTATTTAATGACACCGCTAAGTAATTTAATGGGTGTAAGTATGAAAAGCTTAAGCTACTCATGCATTGGTGATGCACTGCAAACTATGGAACATCATGGCGCTATGTTTTTATTAGTCACTGCGGCTAATAATGAAATAAGTGGTTTAATTTCAGCACGCGATATAGCACGTAAGCTGCAAATTCCTGTTCATATTAGTCCAATAGCGCACACATTTAGTGAAGTACTCGAAAGTATAGAGCACCCTCACTAAATCAGCTTTTTATTAGTATAGTTCCAACCTCAGTAATGGCATCTTAAAGCAAGTAAAATAGCTTGCTTTAAGAGCTTTTTATTACCTTCCCCTGTGATATTATTCAAGACATTGACGCATCAGTTAACTTCTTAGCTGGTCTTATTTTTTGTATTAAAAGGTTTTTGCATGAGCGATATCTCTGCACGTTTAGCAACTGAGCTAAATGCACAGCAGCAACAAGTGGTTGCAGCAACAAAGTTACTTGATGAAGGCGCAACCGTCCCCTTTATTGCCCGTTACAGAAAAGAAGTGACCGGTGGATTAGATGACACCCAACTACGCCTTCTAGAACAACGTTTGTCTTATTTACGTGAACTTGAAGAACGTCGTGGCTTTATTCTATCGACGATAGAATCTCAAAATAAGCTTACCGGGGAATTAGCAGCTGATATAAAAGCAGCGCAAAGTAAAACCGAGCTTGAAGATTTATACTTGCCTTATAAGGCAAAGCGTCGCACTAAAGGTCAAATCGCTATTGAGGCCGGTTTAGAACCTCTTGCTAATGCGTTATTTAACGACCCAATGCTCGACCCAGAAGCTGAAGCCGCTGACTATATTAATGCCGATAAAGCCATTATTGATACAAAAGCAGCCCTTGATGGTGCCAAATTTATTCTAATGGAGCGTTTTGCTGAAGACGCTAAATTACTCGCTAAGTTTAGAAGCCATATTAGTCAAAATGGGGCGATTGAGAGTAAGTTAATTGATGGGCAAGAACAAGCAGGTGCTAAATACAGAGACTACTTTGAACATCAAGAGCCGTTAAAAAAAGTGCCCTCGCACCGTGCATTAGCCATGCTAAGAGCACGTAATGAAGGCATTTTACAGTTAACGATTAACCCTGAGCCAAGTGCTGAAAATCCAGCCCAGTTATGTGCCCAAATGATCAGTGATCATTACCGCCTAGATATTAAAAACAAACCTGCTAGTGCATGGTTATTAACTGTGGTGCAGTGGGCATGGAAAATTAAGCTTGGGCTACACTTAGAAAACGAGTTTTTAGCCGCAATGCGTGAAAAAGCCGAAACCGGTGCTATAGACGTATTTGCTAAAAATTTAAAAGATTTATTAATGGCAGCGCCTGCAGGCCCTCGCACGACACTTGGTTTAGATCCCGGCTTGCGTACTGGTTGTAAAATTGCGGTAGTCGATAGCACAGGAAAACTGCTCGCTACACAAACAATCTTCCCACATGCACCGCAAAATCATTGGGATAAATCACTGCGTACGCTCGAGCAATTATGTCGCCAACATAAAGTTGAGCTTATTGCGATTGGTAACGGCACTGCTTCTCGCGAATCAGATAAACTGGTTGGCGAACTTATCAAAGCCAATGCCGAGCTTAAACTGAATAAAATTATGGTCAGTGAAGCCGGCGCTTCGGTGTATTCTGCGTCTGAATTTGCCGCTAATGAGTTCCCAGATTTAGATGTATCTTTACGCGGTGCAGTATCTATTGCACGTCGCCTCCAAGATCCATTAGCTGAACTAGTTAAAATAGAGCCTAAGTCTATCGGTGTAGGCCAATATCAACACGATGTATCACAAAGCCAACTTGGGCAAAGCCTAATTTCTGTAGTAGAAGACTGTGTAAACAGTGTTGGGGTTGATTTAAATATGGCCTCAGTGCCTTTGCTTGCACGTGTTTCTGGCTTAAACAAAACGTTGGCTCAAAACATTGTAAACTACCGTGACACGAATGGGTCATTTACAAAACGTAGTCAGTTGAAAAAAGTAGAACGCTTAGGGCCAAAAGCATTCGAACAAGCGGCCGGGTTTTTACGCATTAATAATGGCAGCGATCCGCTAGATAACTCATCAGTTCACCCTGAAGCATACCCAATCGTTAAGCGTATTTGTGAACATAATCAGGTAGACGTAAATAACTTAATTGGTAACAGTGAATTTTTAAGTAAACTCGCTGCAAACGACTATATTGACGATAAATTTGGCTTACCAACCGTGACTGACATTATTAGCGAGCTTGATAAACCAGGTCGCGATCCACGTCCTGAATTCAAAACCGCGGAGTTTAAAGCCGGTGTTGAAAAAATTAGTGACCTTAAGCCTGGTATGATTTTAGAAGGTGTGGTTTCTAACGTTGCTAATTTTGGTGCATTTGTTGATGTGGGTGTTCATCAAGATGGACTCGTGCATATTTCAGCTATTACTAACAAGTTTATTTCAGACCCACGCGAAGTGGTTAAAGCAGGTGACATTGTTAAAGTAAAAGTGGTTGAAGTCGATGCTGCCCGTAAACGCATTAGTTTTACTATGCGCCTAGATGACGACATAGACACCAGCAATAAAGCAGCAGCTGAAGCACCGCAAAAGCCTCGCAGCAATAATACAAACCAAGCACGAGCGCCTAAGCCTAAACGCGATACAGGCAATGCGATGATGGGGAATGCCTTTGCTGACGCCTTTGCTAACGCAAAAGTGAAAAAGTAATTTAAACGATATATTTAAAAATAAAAAAACCGCCTAGGCGGTTTTTTTTTATTTTTAATCAGCTAAATTTGCGCTGAAAATTCACTCTGAATCGCGGGGGATGAGGCCAGTTGATAAAAGCTAGCAATGCGTCCTGCACGCGCTTCAACTTCAATATCACGCGATTGTTCTTCGCTTTTAGCGGTTTTTACTTCTGAACTTTCACTATTAGAAAACGAGGCACTGACTCTGCTTTTATCTTCGCTGCTGTCTTCGTCATCAGCTGAAGCTAACTCAGCTTGTGCTGCAGCCATTTTCTGTGTGGCGTCTGCCGCAATCGCTCTGTCGGCACCTGAGGGTTCTGCTGGTGCTAGTGCAGCAGCACGTACCGTTTGCATTTTATCGATGGTTGCTTGCGGATCGCCATTGATAATCCCAACATCAATCGGTACTTCACCACCTACAGCATAATTAGTGCCATCGGGGCCTCTTTGGTATTCGTAACTGGGTGAACCGGCATATTGTCCACCAACAGCGGCATGCGCTTGCTCGTGGGTTCGCACTTCGGTATCGCGAGCTTTTAGCTCTTTAATTTGTTGCTGTTCTTGCTCAAGTTGAAGCTCTTCTTGCTCATTAACTTCTTCGGCAGCTTGCTGTTTTTCTTGCTCGGCATCATCTTGATCACTATCAGCATTGCCTTCGCGTTGTTCAATAGTTTTGTTGTCTGCAATTTTGCCGCTTGCAGTATAAGTTGAACTATCGCTGTTACCAGGTAGTTTGGCTTTTTCTGCATCACTTTGAGCTTTGTTTTCAGTACTACCGGCGGTGTTTGCAGCGGCTGGGGGAATGACTTCACGTAACTGATTGTCACGCCGAGCAGTCTCCGTATAAACATTTGCAGTGTTTATATTGATAGACGGAAACGGCGTGACGATATTCATGAGGAATTACACTTTAATATCAACTAAAGTGCCTAGTACATCATCTGCAGTTTGAATTGATTGCGTGTTAGCCTTGGCATTAAACTCTTCAACTTTTAAGTTTACTAATGCATCATCAATTCGTGCAGGTTGGGATACCGGCGCGGTTACGGCTTCTTCAGGGCGAGCAGCCGTTAATTGACGTTGCTGCGCTAATTGAGAATCATCTTGCTGCTCTATGCTGGCACGGTTAATCTCAGCGCTGGCCTTTTCAATACCTTGGCTGGCTCTATTAAACCCTTCAACACCGCTATTAAATACAGATCCAATCGGCATAATAATAAACCTCCACCAAATAAATATTGTTTAATTATCGCTCAAAAATCACGCAAAATAAAGCTTTAAACCGCTGTATTCATGGCTTTGCTTCAAAGCATTGATTTAACGGCAGATAAAAATTCTTTTTTATGAGAAATAAATGGCGCATGGGATGCTTTGTCTATCACTTCGTACTCAAAGCCAGAATTAAGTGCGACCATTTTTTCAATTGCTCGATAAGGAACGAGAGAGTCTAAACGCCCAAAAATTCCACTAATCGCGACGGGACAGTGAGAAAATAATTCACGTAAGTCTTCACTTTGCAGTATATCTAACCCCGCACTTAATGCTTGGTTACTCGGCGGCGGTGACTGACTCAATAGTTGTTTTAGCTGTTTTACATCATCTCGCGCCGACTCACTGCCCATCGCTTGAATTGCTAAAAAGCGCTCTATCGTTTTTGAACGCTCTTGCAATAGCTGTTCTTTAAACTGTGTGAGCACTTTAGGTTTAATACCTTCCCAGGGCAATTGCTCTACAAAAAAAGGAGTAGAGGCAACTAAAATAACTTTTGACACTTTTTCTGGCCAATGTTTGGCAATATAAATGGCAAACAAACCGCCTAAAGACCATCCCATCAAAACAGATTTTGGTTTTAATTGCTGACTCACCAACTGAGCTGCATCATGCAAAGTATACGGTTCCAAAGAGACATCATGAGCACCGTAACCAGGTAAGTCTAAACTACGTACCTTACCAGAATATAAAAATTCTAATTCTGGTTTTATTAACTGCCACACGCCTTGGTTCATTCCCCAACCATGCAACAACACACATTCATTTTGCATATTTGCCTAACCTTAACCAAACTTAAATCTATGATAGCGTTTTAGGGGGAGTTTGTAATGAGGAGAATCAGCGAATGAAACTTAGCCTAACTGATTGGCTGTTTCCCTCGTATTGCGTGTTGTGCCAAAATCAGGTACATAGCTCACTGGGACTATGTCAGTTTTGTTTAGATGACCTGCCTTTGCTAGATTTGGCTGAGTATGACAATTTATTTTACCGCCCAGATATTGTAGAAATGTTTCCTAACTGCAGCTTTGAGAAACTATTTGCCTGCGCTTTTTATCAACCCCCTTTTGATTTATGGCTAAAACAACTCAAATTTAATAATCAAATTCATTACAAAAAAGCACTGCAGCAAGTCATCAAAAAACAACTTACTATTTTTACTAATAAACAGCATTTAGCTGCTGCTGTATTTATTATTTTACCTTTGCACAAGTCGCGTTTTTTTAGTCGAGGATTTAATCAGGTTACCCAAGTATGGCAGCCTTGTTTGTCATCCTTTAAGGTCTTGAATAATGTTTTAATACGCAATAAAAACACCTCGGCACAGTCACAACTGAGCAAAACAAAGCGGATAAAAAATTTACAGCAGGCTTTTTCATGTACTGCCAATTTAGAGGGTAAAACGGTGGTCATTATTGATGATATTATGACCACCGGTGCAACACTCAATGCAGCCACCTTGTCGCTAAAAGAAGCGGGCGCTAAACAAGTCTGGGCATTTACGACCTGTTTAACGCCACTTTAGATTTAGTTACCACTGACGCGAAAGGTATGCCCGAAAAATAAAGCGTTACTTAATAATCGGCTGGTGCCATACCAGTAACCTCTAAATACAGGGTTGTCTGTCATCGCAATCACACTACCTCGACCATAAGAGTGAGCCATTAGCGCAGCACCGCCGGCCACTTGCTCTACATTAACTGCATCAGTAAAACCAGCAAGTAACGGCTGTTGTGTATAGGTGAGTATATTTACAAACGGCGCTTGCGAGGCTTCAAGTAACCAGGTACTGTTTTTAAATACTGGCAGAGTGTCACGCTTAAATGAAAACGTCAGTGGGTGCGTAGTATCTACATAAGTATTAAATATAGCGCCTGCAATACGCTGGCGACCCGCTAGATGGTCTTTGTCTGCATATTTTAAACCTTGAGTATCAAATGCGCTGGCAACATCTTTACGTGATAAGTAGTTTGCTTTTAATAACTGCTGATCAGCTAAGAACTTTGCCCCGCCTTTATGACCCCAAATAACGCCGCCTTTTCTCACCCAGCTTTTAATTGCCACTTTGTCGGTATCAGATAACGTCGAATAATCGCCATGCGCCAAAACAATATGGCTGTAATTACTGAGCTCTAAAGACGCTAAACGGTTCATTTCAACAATGGTAGGCGCTACGCCTACAAAGCGATCTAGGTAATACCACACTTCACCTGCTTCATATTGGCTAACCCCTTTACCGCCAACTAATAACACCTTAGGCGCAGAAACAACCGCCATAGAGCGCGAGCCTAAGTCGGCACCTTTACTGGTTAAGCCTGTGGTAATTGGCTTAATTTCAATATCAAATTGGCTTTGTGCTTGATTTAGCTTTGCCACCCAATCAGTCTCTGTTTGCAGTCCTGCAGGGATAATAATACTGCCAGCATCAAAATTTATTTCATTACTTGTTGATGTTGCGGTTAATGGCTTTAATGCAACACGCGCTTTAATGCCTTGCTGTAATAAACTATTGAGCATTTTTGGGGCAAGCATGTCGTCCCAAGCAAATCCGTAGGCATAGTTTTTAGTTAGCGGCGTTAAAACAGGCTGTTTTGCTTTTTGCCAAGCCGTAGTATCAACCTCTAATCCCCAGCGGCTGTTTACTTTAGCAAATGGTAAATTAAACGCATGCGCTAATGTCCAACCTGATACATCGTAAAAAGTGTTATCGGCAAAGTTTTGCTGTTCACTAAAAATAGCTTTAACTAATCGGTATTGTGGTTGCGCAAGCGGCACAAAATAGCTATTAGCGGTAAAGTTTTTACCTTCAGCTTTTAGTCCCTCTTTAACTGGATAAGCATTAATTTGGTGCTGTTTAAGTATGCTTAAAAAATCGTTAGTACGTGTTTTGTCTTCCCCACCTTGAACAATATAACCTTGATAGTCTTCATCTTTGGCAAGCTCAACCGCTTTGTTATAAAAGTTAGCCTGATACTCAAGTAAAGCTTGGCGGTTATCAATCGCCGCTTTAAACGTTGATAAGCTCGTTAAAAGTTGGTTTTTAATCGTAAACGCAAAAGTTAGCGGGCCATTGATCGTTTCTTGAATATGGCCACGAGAACTTGCTTGTTCAAATAAAATACCGACACCACCATTTACATCAGGGTAAGTTGAACCTTTGCCATAATAAAAGTCATCAAAGCTTTCTTCTGTAAAATACAGTGCGTTGTTTTCATCTAAAGTTTTTGCATGATAATTTGCAATTGCTTTTGTTAAGCTCACATTTTCTTCAGGGGTAATGGGGTGTTTACGACTTGGGATCCCTGGTTGAAAAAAGTAGCTACTGTTTGGTCCCATTTCATGAAAGTCAGTTAAAATATTAGGTTTCCAATAATGAAACTTGGCTATACGCGCTCGCGACTCAGGGTGCTGCAGTAAAAGCCAATCACGATTTAAATCAAACCAGTAATGATTGGTACGGCTACTTGGCCAGCTCTCTACATGCTCACGCGTTTGCGGATCTGACGATAAGTTCATTCCACGATTACTATTAGCCCAATTAGCAAAACGTGCTAAGCCGTCTGGGTTAAGCGACGGGTCGAGTAAAATCACCGTGTTGTTAAGTAGCTCATTTATTTCATCACCTTGCGCGGCTGCTAAATAATAAGCCACTAGCAAGGCAGCATTACTCCCTGACGATTCGTTACCATGAACGCTATAACCCATCCACACAACGCTTGGCTGCTCTGCTAATTTATTGTTTGAGTTATTTAGGCGAGCTAAGTGTGCTTGGCGAGTTTGTTCTATATTTTTTAGTTTGTTAGCTGCGGTAATAGTGAGCATAACTAGTGGGCGCTGCTCGTGGGTACGACCTATTACTTCAAAATTAACTCGATCGCTTTTTTGAGCCAAAATTTCCATATAGCGTACAAGCTGATCATGCCTTACATGCCATTCACCCACTTGATAACCAAGTACTTTTTCAGGTGTTGGAATGCTGGGATCAAATTCAACCTGTTGCTCAAAATAATACGACAGGGGCTTTGCCACACTTGAAAAACTGGCTAGTATCACCATTACTGTTAATATAAACCGCATATAAATCACTCTAAAAATGTTTGTTAATTGCACGCTACCATTGCTTAAAATAGATGCCAACTTTTTACGTTCAACACTAGCCGCAACACGATGAGCGGAGTATGATATGCAGTATCCGAGTAATTTAGTCAAGTATAGACGGTTTTATGATTTCAATTTCCGAAACAGCGCAAGCGCATTTTGCTAAGCTATTAGCAGATCAATCTCAACAAACGAATATTCGTGTGTTTGTTGTTAATCCTGGTACATCACAAGCTGAATGTGGTGTTTCTTATTGTCCAGAAGACGCGGTAGAAGAGAGCGATATTCGCCTAAACTTTAACGGTTTTGACGCTGTTGTTGATGCCGAAAGCGCGCCTTTTTTAGCCGAAGCTGAAATTGATTTTGTTACTGACAAAATGGGCACGCAGCTAACTCTAAAAGCGCCTAATGCTAAAGCACGTAAGCTAGGTGAAGACGCAAGCCTAAATGAACGCGTTCAACACATGTTAGAAACAGAAGTTAACCCACAACTTGCAAATCATGGCGGCCAAGTAAGCTTAGTAGAGATCACTGCTGCTGGTATTGCTGTGCTTCAATTTGGTGGTGGTTGTAATGGTTGCTCTATGATTGATGTCACACTAAAAGAAGGCATTGAAAAAGAAATGATTGCTAAGTTTGATGAGATCACCGGTGTGGCTGACATAACCGATCACGAAGCTGGCGAGCACTCTTATTACTAAGTATTAATCCACTATGCTAAAGCCACTCATTTACCGCTTAGGGAGCGACCCTAAGTTGAGTCTAAAGCGCTTTTTTCGCGGCCTAGCACTGTTTGTGCTGGCCGTGATATTTATCACTTTGGGTTATTACAGTCATTATAGTTTACAAGTCATTGGCATAGTAATTTTAGCGCCGGCATTGTTTTTTGCATTCTGGGGCTACGCGGGTATTTTTGCCAATCGTTTTTCGCAAGTATTGAAAAACATTCCTGCCAAAAATAACGACCCCGATCTATGGAAATAACGGTTTAATCAAGTAATTGATTATTAGTTTTTAGCTGCTGATATTTAATTATAAGTGTTACACCCCGCATTAGCATAAAGCAACTCATTGCCAACCATAAGCCATTATTTTGCCATTCCTTAAATAGCCAAAACACCCCAAAAAAACCTATTGTCGCCGATAACAGCATACTATTTCGCATTGCTTTAGCACGTGTTAAACCAACGAATATACCATCAAACAAAAAACAACTCATCGCTAAAATTGGCAGCACAATTACCCACGGTAAGTAATGAGTAGCTTCTTCAATAACCTCAGGTACATTAGTCAACAGCTTTATAATAGAGCTGCCAAATAATATAAAAAATACACTATACAAAATGCCAAACAACATGCCCCAAAATACGCTTATTTTTACCCATAGCCTTATCTTTTCAACACTTTGTTGACCTTTCGCTTGGCCTACTTTTGCCTCGCTTGCATAGGCAATTCCATCAAGCGCAAAGCTGACCAACATTAAAAAGTTGAGTAGTACCGCATTGGCTGCCAATGTAGTTTCACCTATACGTGCAGCATAAAAGGTCATAAAGCTAAAGCATAACTGCAACACTAAAGAGCGAATAAAAATATCGCGATTTAAACTTAATAATCCTGCCATTTTTTCTATGCTAAACCAATTTGCAACCGCTAAACTTATGCTCTGTTTTTTAGCTAGCTGAACCACTAACAGCAAAGCAAAAATTAAAGCCGTGTAATCCGCTATTAATGATGCCCAAGCCGCCCCTGCAACCGCCCAATCAAGATAAACTACAAAATAAATGTCGAGTACAATATTGGTAATATTAGTGACTAACAATAAATAAAATGGCCCTCGCCCATAATGAACGCCGAGCATCCAGCCTAATAATACTAAGTTACATAGCGCTGCTGGGGCGCTAAAAATACGAATACTAAAATACCGATAGGCCTCATTGAGCACATCACTATTGGCAGCAGATAAATACGCAATGGCGTGTTTTATAAGGGGGGATAATAAAATCAGAATTAGAGCTACGCTGCTGGCCAATAACAAACTGCGTTTGAGTAAAGCTGCCAGCTGAGTTAAATCATTTTTACCGTAAGCCTGTGCCACCAGCCCAGTGGTGCTCATTCTTAAAAAACCAGCAAGCCAAAATAAAATGGAGATCACGGTAGAACCTAAGGCAATTCCCGCTAAATAATGCGCACTCCCCAGGTGACCAATCACTGCCGTATCAACAATTCCTAACAACGGCACAGTAATATTTGATAATATCATTGGACCGGCTAACAACAACAAGCTTTTATGGTGTGCTTTATTATGTATAAGAAATTGTTTCATTTAGTATTATTGTTCCTGATTTGTGGTTCTTTACGTGCGCAAGCAGCTGTTATTCTACAGTATCATCACGTCAGTGAAACCCTTCCCGCGGTGACCAGTGTAAGCGCCAACACTTTTACTAAACACTTAAATTATTTAAAAGAGCATAACTTTAACGTTATTCCACTAAACGAGCTGATTAGCGCATTAAAACAAGGTAAGGCTTTAGACGATAAAACGCTCGCGATTACTTTTGATGATGGATACAACAATAACTACGAACAAGCTGCGCCTATTCTTGAGAAATTTGGCTATCCGTACACTATTTTTGTAAACCCAAAACTCATTGATGAACAAGCGGGTTATGTGATGGGATGGGATAAGCTCAGAGAGCTGGCAAAAAAAGGCGCCCTTATTGCCAACCATAGTGCCGAGCATAACTATCTGCATAAAAAGCGCGAAAATGAAACACAAAGCCAATGGCGTAAACGCACTAAAAACG
Source organism: Pseudoalteromonas sp. MQS005 (assembly GCF_001661605.1). Lineage (NCBI taxonomy): Bacteria > Pseudomonadati > Pseudomonadota > Gammaproteobacteria > Alteromonadales > Pseudoalteromonadaceae > Pseudoalteromonas > Pseudoalteromonas sp. MQS005. The sequence continues at coordinate 54,755 of NZ_LYRQ01000010.1, forward strand.
ACATTCTTAGTTCACAGCAGCGTATTAAAGAAGAAATAGGCCACGATTATAAATACCTTGCCTATCCATACGGAGAGTTTAACAATCAGCTACAAGCTCTCGTTACTGAACTAGGCTTTATTGGCATTGGTCAGCACTCTGGTGCAGTTAATCAACATTCTAATTTTAGCCGTTTACCACGTTTTCCCGCATCTGGTTTTTATAGCAAATTAGATACGTTAATTACCAAGCTCAATTCAACTGCTTTTACTATTAATAAACTAACCTATAAAGATAGTGTAACCACACAAAATCCACCGTCGTTAACTATAAATCTAGAGACTGATGACTTTCATAAAAGCCAATTTGCCTGTTATGTATCAAGCATTGGGCAAGCTAATTTAAATTGGTTAAACGATAATACGGTTGAGGTGACGTCGCCAAAGCAGCTTAATAAAGGCCGCTCTCGCTTTAACTGCACCGCCCCATCAATAAAAAAAGCAGGCAGTTATTATTGGTTTTCACAGCCTTGGGTGATCAATTAAATTCTATTTTTTAATCACTTGATTTAATAACCGCTGGGTCATTTTATCCAGCGGTACGACCTCATTTGCAGCCCCGATATCAATAGCAGCCTTGGGCATTCCCCATACCACAGACGAAAACTCATCTTGTGCCAATGTATAAGCCCCTTGTTGTTTTAACGCCAGTAAACCTTTCGCGCCATCACTTCCCATACCGGTTAATAGTGTGGCAACAATATACTTAGCACCAATTTCAAGTAATGAGTTAAACAGTACATCTACTGCGGGCTTATGCCTATTTACAGGTTCACCATCATCAAGCTGACAATATAATGCACTACCTTGTTTGCTAATGCGTAAATGTAGCCCGCCAGGAGCTATATAAGCGCATCCTGCTACCAGCTTATCGCCTTGTTGTGCCTCTTTTACGTTAATGGTACAGGTGCGCTGCATTCGCTCTGCAAATGAGGTACTAAATACAGGAGGAATATGCTGCGTTATTACAATGGGTGGGCAGTTTTTTGGCATGCGTATAAGTACTTCTTTTATCGCCTCCGTGCCTCCGGTTGACGCACCAATCGCAATCACTTTATTTACTAAAAATTCGGCATTAGTGGGGATGGGTTCTGCTACAGCACTATTTTTTTTATAGCCTCGAACCCGTGCACTGGCTGCCACTCTGACTTTTTGCTGAACAATATCAGCATATTGACTCATTTGCTCCTTAACATTAACTGTTGGCTTAGCAATAAAGTCAACTGCACCAATCTCAAGCGCTTCAAGCGTAATGGGTGAACCTTTTTGTGTGAGTGTAGAAATCATCACAACCGGCATAGGACGTAAGCGCATCAGGTTTTTTAAAAAACTAATGCCGTCCATTTTTGGCATTTCAACATCCAACGTTAGTACATCCGGATTATATTTTTTGATCATCTCTCGGGCTTCGTATGGGTCTTGTGCACCCCCTACTACCACAATATCTTTTGCCTGTTGCAGTATCTCTGTTAGCAATTGTCTGATCAGTGCCGAGTCATCAATTATTAATACTTTAATCATAGCCATCCTTAAAACAGCTCTATATCAGTGGCTTTTGTTTGTTGTTCAAGATTATGTAAGTAACGCACTTCACGTTTTTCAATCGTATTATTGTGTAAGTTACGTAGCTTTTTAACTTGTACTTTTCCATTATGAGGATTAAAAAATATTTTTCGTGGCCAAGGCCCGCCCATATCATGCGCCACTAAATTTAGCGCTTCTTCTGCTATATATGCATTGGCAAAACTGATATTGCCAATACCAATATCTGTCATGGCGCTAATTATTTTGCCTCCCCCAAACAGTTTTACTTTTAAGTTTGCCCGGGATGCGCCATTTTTAAGCACTTCATTAATTAAATATTCCATAGCCCAATTACCGTAACGACAACTTAAACTATGCGCTTGCTCAATTCGCTCACCTTTTTGAATTGGTAGCATAAAGTGGTTAATCCCGCCTATGCCTAGTTTATCGTCGTAAATACAGGCAGCAATACACGATCCTAGGACGGTGGTGATTAGCTCATCATTTTTAGAAACATAAAACTCACCTGGTAATACCTTAGCGACCACACGATCTCGCGAGGCGTCCCAATAGCGTTTAATATGCTCAAAACCCGCTAATACTGGCTTAAATTGCGTGTGCATGGGCTACTTTTTGATACATGGTTTTCCCTAAGTTTTTAAATAAAACATGCTCTTTACCCATGGTTTCTGAGTGCCCTAAAAATAAATAACCTTGGTCATTAAGAATATCGGCATAACGGTTAAAAAGCTGATCCTTTGTCTCTTTATCAAAGTAAATCACTACATTTCGGCACAAAATCAGGTCAAACGAGCCTTTCATTGGCCAGTCTTGTAATAAGTTTAAACGCTTAAATGAAATACATTGCTGCAGCTTAGGTTTAACCTTATAACTTTGCCCATCTTTACTGGTTAAAAACCAGCGTTTTAGTAAAGCATCATCAAGACCATTTACGTTCGCTGCGGTATAAATACCACTTTGCGCCTTCGCCAGTACATTAGAGTCAAGATCAGTGGCTAATATCTTCACATCCCAATCACTTGGAAAAGCTCCTTGCAGCGTCATTGCTAAACTATAGGGCTCTTCACCGGTAGAGCAGCCTGCAGACCAAATTCGAATGCGCTTAGTCTGTTTATTTGTCTTTAACAGGGTTGGTATTAACTGATCTTTTATAAACTCAAAGTGATGCATTTCACGAAAAAAAGAGGTTAGATTAGTGGTAATGGCATTGATAAATGCATCAAACTCCTGATCTTTATGATTTTTTAAGTAATCGAGGTAGCTTGAAAAGTTTGTTAATTTTCGCTCACGAATTCGTCTTGCCAAGCGTGAGTAGACCATCTCTCGCTTATGCTCTCCTAGTACAATACCGCAGGCGTTATAAACTAAATGAGCCACTTCCTTAAAATCACTATCCGTTAATAAAAACTCTTTCATTATTTGCTCTCATTTAAAAATAAAGCGAGGTTCACGCATACATTGCAGGTGAACCTAACTAAGTGAGTTTAAAACTCCTCCCACTCTTCAGCCGAGTCTACAAAATTTTCACCTTTGCTTTTATTACTAACGAAGCTATTTTGTTGCTGATGAGATATTTCAGGTGTGCGAATAACAGGCGATACCACTGCCATATCTTGCTGGCCTAATGAGAAAAAGTGCAGTAAACGGCGCATTTCATTGGCTTGTTCCGCCATTGATTCACCTGCAGCCGATGCTTGTTCAACTAATGCCGCATTTTGCTGGGTCATTTCATCCATTTGCGATACAGCTTTATTTACTTGCTCAATACCTGCACTTTGCTCTTCAGAGGCTTGGGTAATATCGGCTATCATTTGCGTTACGCGTTTCACCGATACCACAATCTCTTGTAACGTCACACCTGACTCATTCACAAGCGCGCTACCGTCAGCAACTTTGCCAACACTGTCTCTAATTAGCTCTTTAATTTCTTTCGCTGCACCTGCCGAGCGCTGCGCTAAGTTACGTACTTCACCTGCAACAACCGCAAAACCTCGGCCTTGCTCACCGGCTCTAGCAGCCTCTACGGCAGCATTAAGTGCAAGCAAATTGGTTTGGAATGCTATTTCGTCTATCACTCCAATGATGTCGGCAATTTTCTTACTCGATTCATTAATCGCAGACATGCTGGTTACCGCTTTATTAACCACTTCTCCACCCTGAATCGCCTTATCACAGGTTTCTTCAGCTAAGTCATTTGCCACTTTAGCATTATCGGCGTTTTGGCGAACCGTACTGGTCATTTCTTCCATGCTAGAGGCTGTTTCTTCTAATGATGACGCCTGCTCTTCTGTACGCTGGCTTAAATCGGCATTGCCTTGTGAAATTTCTTCAGCCCCACTGGCCACCAGTGTAGCCGATGTATTAATGCGATTAATGACCTCAGTTAGTTTATCTGCTGTCGCATTTGCATCTTTTTTAAGTTTATCAAACGAGCCGTAATACTGTTTTTCAATCCGTTTTGATAAATCCCCAGTGGCCATGGCATCGAGCATATTGCCAGTATCAGTTACCGCATCGTCAACCACTTTAACTAAACTATTAAGACCCTGAGCTAAACGTAAGAAAAAGCCATCTTTTCCTTGCTCAGCTACTCGTGCATTTAAGTCACCTTTGCTTGCTGCGCCGACTAATTGAGCAATTTCTTTTTCAATAGCGACTTCTGCGGTTCTGTCTTCCCACTCAACTACCGTCCCAATACGCTCATTGTCTGTGGTGATTATAGGGTTTGCCACTAAACCAAAGGTTCTGCCGCCCACTTTAATTTCTGTACTGTAAGTATCCGTTAACTTAGCCAACATATTTTGCTGATGGGCTGGATTTTTATGAAATATATCAATACTTTGATTAAGTAAGTTTTTGCTATCAAAGTTAGGTAAGTCAGTGCGTATATCATTTTGCGCAACACTCATCATATTTCTCACTGCGCTATTCATATACACAATGACATTCGAGGCATCAGCAATCATGGTATTGGTTGCCACGGTATCTAATGCTTGGCGAACACGTAAGTTTTCTTGCGCTCTAGCACGTTCAGCATCCGCTTTAGACACCTCATCAGTAATATCTTGCCATTCAACAATAGTACCTAAGCACTTGCCATCTTGATTAGTCCAAGGAGAAGCAATGATGTCAAAAATAAGACCAGCTAAATTCAACGTAGTTTTATAAGGAGCATCTAAGTTTTTTAGTCGCTCTTGCTGATTAGCTAGTTCCTGATGAAACTCATCAACACGGATATCCATTAACCCAGCGACTGAAAAACTAGGTAAAACAGTTTGCAACTCTTTTTCACGTGCTTTAAACATTTGCTTGATGCAGTCATTTACAAAAATAATGTTTAAATTTTTATCAGCAATCATCACACTTGCTTGGCATACTTTTAATGCGTTAGCCAAGTCGGCCGCTTTTTTAGAGGTTTTTTCTAGCTCTTTTTGCGCTGTGATATCGGTGGCGTACTTAATCACTTTAAATGGCTTACCATTCATATCGTAAATAGGATTATAAGAGGCATATATCCAAATTTCCTCGCCTTGTTTACCTATTCTTAAATACTCACCACTGTCATACTCGCCACGCCCAAGTTTATCCCAAAACGCTTGATATTCTTGGCTGTTTGCATATTCAGAAGTAACAAACAATCTATGATGCTGCCCTTGTATTTCATTTGCCTGATAACCAAATGTTTTTAAAAAATTATCATTAGCGCCAATAATGGTTCCATCTAAATTAAACTCAATAACCGCTTGTGACTTACTGATTGCGGTAATTTGGCCTGCAGCTTCAACCGCTTTTAACTTTTGCTCAGTAATGTCTGTTGCAAATTTAACGACTTTAAGTACTTGCCCTTGCGAGTCTATAACAGGATTGTATGTTGCTTGGATCCAGACTTCTTTGCCATTTTTTCCAATACGCTTAAATTCATCTGAAATAAATTCACCCGCGTTCAAACGCTGCCAAAATTGACGATATTCATCACTTTGCGTTTCGCTAGGGCTTACAAATAAAGAATGGTGCTGGCCTTGAATCTCAGCGAGTGAGTAGCCCATTACACGAAGAAAATTAACATTGGCAGTAATGATTCTTCCATTAGGCTCAAATTCAATTATTGCTAATGATTTATGCAATGCATTTATGATCAAATCATTGCTTGATTTAGACTGTTTTGAATTACTAAACCATCCCATGCTTATCACCACCTTTAAGTTATTTGCTTTATTTAGTTACTATTACCGCTAAATATTCATGGTTGCCTGCAGGTTAATTAGCGCGACCATTTTATCACCCACATTCACTAGCCCTGCGACATATTCACTTTCATTTGTTTGGGTTAAACTCGGCACTGCTTTAGCGTCTTGCTCAGCAATACTGTAAACATCCGCTACGGCGTCTACCGTGATCCCCATCACTTTACTTTCTTGCTCAAACTCAACTTTTACAATAATGACTACCGTTAACGGTCCATACTCAATGGTGGGTAAACCAAAGCGCAATCGTAAATCAATAATTGGCACAATGGTGCCGCGTAAATTAATCACGCCTTTTATGTACTCAGGGGCATTTGGCAGTGCGGTTATATCTTCCCAGCTACGAATTTCTTGCACCGTTAATATATCTACTCCGTACTCTTCTTCAGCCATAATAAAGGTGAGAAACTGCTTAATGCCCTCTTTGCGCTGTAGTTCAATATTGCTATTTAATGCTATTGATTCAGAGAACATGAATCCTCCAAGATGGTCGATGGCTCAATACTCAATGCTTGGCTACCTGGCTTTTTTAACCCTGAAAGCTTTATCAAGCCGCTAATATCTAAAATTAACGAAACACGCCCATCACCTAAAATCGTTGCCCCCGACACACCATCCACTTTGTGGTAATTAGCCTCTAAGCTTTTTATAACCACCTGCTGTTGTGAAAGTAAATCGTCGACAAGTAACCCAACTTTTTGATTATCGTTTTCCACGACAACTAGTAAGGTTTTATCTAACGATTCAATGGCATTTTGGTGATTAAAAATGTCGTATAAACGTAAAATAGGAATGTATTCATCACGTAATCTGAGTACATCTAGGTCTTTACCAACACGGCTTACTTTTGCAATATCAATTTGCAACGATTCTACAATCGAGATCAGTGGAATAATGTAAGTATGCTTGGCTACTTTGACTAATTGCCCATCTAAAATAGCTAAAGTGAGCGGTAGCCGAATAGTAAAAGTAGAACCAATTCCAGCAGCAGATGTCACTTCTACCGAGCCATTTAATGATTGAATATTACGCTTAACCACATCCATACCCACACCACGGCCAGATAAGTCACTGACCTCATCAGCGGTAGAAAATCCTGGCATAAAAATGAGTTCGTTAATTTCATCAACTGTTAGCTCACTGTCAGCGGCGATCACTTCATTGGTAATCGCTTTTTCTTTGATCTTTTGAGTGTTAAGACCTTGGCCATCATCCATAATTTCAATGACGATATTGCCGCCCTGATGAAAGGCATTTAATGTAACCTTACCCACAGGATCTTTTCCTGCTGCAATACGTTTTTCTACCGTTTCAATACCATGATCCAATGAGTTTCTTACTAAATGCACCATAGGATCGGATATTTTTTCCATAACGGTTTTATCTAATTCTGTTTGTTCTCCTATCAGCTTTAACTCCACCTCTTTATTAAGCTTTTGGGCAATATCACGTACTAAACGTGGAAAACGACTGAACACAAAGTTAATTGGCAGCATGCGAATACGCATCACGTTTTCTTGTAAGTCGCGGGTGTTATGCGCTAATTGCGCAAGCCCCTCTTGAAGCGAGGTCACCGTGGTAGGCGTCATTTCTTGTTCGCTAAGCTGATTTAGCATCGCTTGGGTAATGACCAACTCTCCAACCATATTAATCAGTGAGTCGACCTTATCAATGCCAACACGAATGGAAGTTGACTCAGGCGCTGCTTTTGCACTGGTTGGTGCTTTTGGTTTATTGGTTTTGGGTTCAACAACCGTTTTTGGTGTTTCAATAACAGGTTCGTTGACCACTGCAGCTTCTGCTGCTTTACCATCATTAAATAAGCCACCACAAAGCTCAATTTTAATATCGGCATCGTCCTCAACCCACTCAAAAATTTCTCTAATTGCTTGATCGTCACGGTCAGTGTTTAAGAAAAATCGCCAATATAAAAAGCATTCATCGGTCGTTAAATCTTTGATGTCAGGTATAACATCAGTAAACGCTTGTACTTCCAATTCACCAAGTTCAGCTAATTCACTGATCATAAACAGCGGTTCGTTACCCGTTTTAAACAAATGAAAATGCGGTTTAAAATCAATTTGATAAGTATTAATAATGACCTGTTCAACACTGGCTTCTGCCACTACGGTTTCACTTTCAGGCATGCCAAGTAATCTTTCAAACTGCTCTCGTAATGAGTCAGCTTGGCTTAAATCAGGCTCTTCCTGTACTTTAAGCGAATGCAACAAGGCTCTTAAACAATCTACTGATTTAAGTAATAAGTTAATATGTTCACTGCTTATATTTCGCTGACCTTCACGTATTTGATCCAGTAATGTTTCTAGAACATGAGTGAAGTTTGCGATTGAATTAAACCCAAAGGTAGCACTGCCTCCTTTAATAGAATGGGCAGCCCTAAAAATAGTATTAATGGTTTCTAAGTCTTCTTCGCCCGGCACTAAGTTGAGTAATTCAGTCTCCATAACATCGAGGCCTTCAAAACTCTCTTCAAAGAACACTTCAAAAAACTGGCTTAAATCAATACTCACAGTGCACTCCTAGGTTAGCGGATTACTTTTTTTAGCACGGCTAATAGTTGATCTGGATTGAAAGGCTTTACAATCCACCCTGTTGCCCCAGCAGCTTTCCCTTCTACCTTTTTATCCATGCCCGATTCTGTGGTTAACATAAGTAGCGGTGTAAACTTGTAATTCGGAAGCCCTCTTAACTCTCTGATAAGCGTGATCCCATCCATAACAGGCATATTTACATCAGAAATAACTGCATCAAAACCTTGCTGCTTGGCAATCGCTAATGCCTCACTACCGTCTTTGGCTTCGGTAACATCAAACCCTGCTGTTTTTAACGTAAAACTCACCATTTGACGCATTGATGCAGAATCATCTACAGCTAATATTCTTTTCATATAGACCTCTAATTAGTACTTTCTGGTGCTAGGTATTCACTTAAACCGAGTTGATCAATGGCATTGGTTAATGCATCACTACTGCCAACCCAGGCAATTTTTTGATTAATAGTAAGAAGATGTTTTTGTAGGGCACATAAAAGTTGAACCGAGGCCGTATCAGCAGACATTACATCGCTAATATCTAAGCAAATATCTCGGCTATTATTAAGTTCGCTTAATAAATCTTGATGTAAAACTTCAACATGAACAATTGAAAGTTCGTTTGGTAGTTTAAGCATTTTTTAAGCTTTTCCTTATCAACTCAATCCATAACAAAAGCTTAGACCGAGATAATGAAAACGCCATAAAAACGACTAAAAAATAACTAATTAATTAAAAACCGTTAATAAAAAACGCGAAAAGGGGCATAAAGCCCCTTTAAAATCGTAAAACCTTTAAAAGCTAGTTTTTGTAGTATTCGGCTATTTCAATAAATTCTGCGGTTAATTTTGTAGTATTAACCAAAGGCACATCTCCTTGTTTAAATTCAGGCTTAAAAATAGCTCTTAGTGCGCCACTGCCATCAACAAGGGCAACAGATGCACTATGATCCACCGCATAGTCGGATTCATTACTATCACTAATTGCGTAAATTAATCCAAGCTCGCGGACAAATGGAAATAAGTCTTTATGTTCACCTGATACAGCTAAAAAATCTGGATTAAAGTAATCTATGTACTCTTTACGTTTTTGAGCAATATCACGTTTAGGATCAACAGATATAAACCATACTTGTAGTGGATACTCAGCCTGCAAATTTTTATAGGCATTGTTGAGCTTAGCTAGCGTCATCGGGCAAATATCAGGGCAACTTGTGTAACCTAAAAACACTAAATTCCATTGGCCTAAAAACTGCTGTTTGGTTACTAACTTCCCTTGTTGATCACTCAACGAAAAGTCAGATAACGGTTTTGCGGTTTCATAAACTAACGCATCAAGATCTTGTAAATTTTTTTTATCACTACAGGCCGATAAAAAGAGTACTGAAAAAACAACTAAACCACACCATAACTGCTTCATATAACTAGCCATTTATCTATAAATAAGATGATAAATAGTATCATCAAATGAATAATCGAAAAACGAAATAAATCCATCGCAGTGTCTTCTTTGGCGGCAAACTTTAAGTTAATTGCTTTGTATATAAATACAATATTGAGAAGACATGCCCCGCTTAGATAAATAAGCCCTGACATGCCAATCAAATAAGGAAACACACATACAATGGCGAGTAATACCGAATATGCAAGCACGCATGTTTTACAAAAATCGATACCATGGGTGACCGGTAACATGGGGATTTTAGCCCGCTCATAATCACTTTTACGCGCGATGGCGAGCGCCCAAAAATGAGGTGGGGTCCAGGTAAATATAATCATCACCAGCAACCAAGGGGCTGCCGCCATTTGATTTGTTTCAGACACCCAACCGAGTAATGGAGGCATTGCACCGGCTAATCCCCCTATAACTATATTTTGTGGTGTAGCACGTTTTAAAAATGACGTATAAATAAACGCATAACCAACAAGTGCAAATAAGGTCAGTATGGCTGTGAGCGTATTTGCCCACAACATCAGCATAATAAAGCCCGCAACGCCAATCACAGCAGCAAAGCTCAGTGCATGTAATTTACTTAAACGCCCTTTAGCAACAGGGCGATGGCGGGTGCGTGCCATTTTGCTATCAATTTCGCTATCAACCACATGATTAATGACTGCGGCGGCCGCAGAGAGTAATCCAATTCCTAATAAACTGATGAACTGAACCCCAACACCTCTGCCAACATCAGGGGCTAGCGCTAAGCCAACCCATGCTGTTAACACTAGCATAGCCACTACTTTAAATTTACTTATTGCCAAATAATCTTGGATTAAGTGGTAACTTTTAGTCAATAACGATGCGCTGTAAACGGGCTGCATTGCTTTTTTATTAATTGTAAGTGCCATAATCATTCCCCTCTAAGTACGTACTTTTAGGTAATAACATAACCTAACCATAGTTAATAACAGTATGGCAGCCATTAAGTTATGCGCCAGTGCCACGCCTAACGGAAAATGAAAATGCACCACGGCTAACCCTAAAGCTATCTGGCAAAATAACGCCACTAGCACACTCACCGTACAGCTTTTAATTTTTTGCGAATAGGCATGACTGTATATACGCCACATCACCAAGGCTAAAACAATGCAAGTAACTAAGGCCCATATTCGATGCAGTAAATGAATAGACATACGCGCCTGTTGCGACAACACACCAAATTCATAATTACTGTGCTCAAGGGGGAGCTGAAAGACACTACTGAATGAAAAAGGCTGAGCGTAACTACACAGCGGTAAGCCATTACAATGTGGAGCCGCATAATTAGCCGCTAACCAACCACCAAGGGCGATTTGTAAAATCAGTACCGTTAATGCCACGAGGCTTAATTTAAAGTGAGGTTTTGCGCCCGCATCACCACCCGTAATAGGTTGGCTGGTCAGACGCAAATACAATAGCGTTAATAACGCTAAAATACTAAATCCTCCGAGCAAATGCCCCATAACTATAAGCGGCTGTAGGTTCATAGTAACCGTCCACATACCTAATGCGGCCTGAAAAATAACAAGCAGCAGCAATATCATAGGCAACCTTACAGGCGTGGTTGGGTACTGACGCTTTAGAAAAGCTAAAATAAACAACACTAAAATTAATACCCCAAGCGTGCCTGCAAAGTAGCGATGGATCATTTCTTTCCATGCTTTTGCTTTTTCAAATATCATATCGGGATAACTTTGAATCGCTTGTGCAATCTCTGCTTCGTGTTTAGGCACGGTTAAAAAGCCATAACAACCAGGCCAATCGGGACAACCAAGCCCTGCGTCACTTAAACGCGTGTATGCGCCCAGAGCCACCACAATTAATGCGAATAAACTCGTTGCTAATACCAAATTTTTATAGTTTTTATACATAGCATCCTCTACTTAGCTCGAACGAGAGTAATTGAGTAATTTTTTTAGATCTTTTAATAACCCTTTTTGGATCAAACGGTTTTCTTGTGGTTGAGAACTAAATGGATACTCCAGTACAATTAGCCCCATATGATCGATTAAATACAAACTGGCAGGCTTTAACTGCTGTTGCTCATCAATAACATGCCAACGCGTTGTAACTAGCTCAGGCTGTCCCATAATAGCCATATCAACTTTGTGTTGGTTTTTGCCAAGGGCAACATATAAGTTGTCTAAAGCGGCTAATTGCTCTGTGCAAGACGCTTTGCATTGTGCTGAATAATTTAAAGCGATGGTCCATTGCTTAGGGTTATGCTGCGCCCAATTGTCTAGCTTAATTTCACGCTCTAAAAATTCACCATGGTTAGTAATTGCTGTAGGTAGCCAATCAAGTTTTAACGCGCTGTAAGCCAGCACTAAGGGAATAGCGCAGCACACAGCAAAGAGTAACAGGGGTTTATTTTTCATTATCTATCCTCTTCCTGCTTGCAAAAATAGCGACCACCACACAGGCAACCGCAATTAAAAACCACTGTACTGAGTAGGCATAATGTTTTTCTGGACTCATAACAACGGCTTCATAATGAGGGGCAGCAATTTCATCAGCTTGACCTTGGCGGTAAGCCATAAAATTCACTAAAGGGCGATTAGATTGGCTACTCAATGCTTGTAAATCAATGATTTGAATTCGTTTGGCTAAATCCGACTGAGTATTGTTATTGGCTAAGGTAAAGCCACTTAAATTATCTTCTTTAATTTGTGCCGTTAACGTAAATTTACCACTAGGTATTGTTACGTTTGGTAGGATTTCTCTTGAACGTTCTGCTTTTACCCAGCCTAAGTTCACTAACAAAAAGCGTGATTCATCAGACAGTTTTAATAATGCCAGTAAGTCGTAACCAACCTGACCATTATAGATTTGGTTATCAAGCAACCAATAATTATTAGTGTCAAAATAACCATTTAACGAAACCAATACACCGGTTTTGTTCCACTCATTTGGCAGCTGTTGTAACTCTGCCCAGCTCATTACGCCATGTTGTTGTATATTTTCAATGGCACTAAGCTGCTGTTGCTTTTGTTCTGCTCGCTGTAATTGCCAAAACCCTAGTCGCACACAAACCAATACCACAATAACAACCAAGCAAATTGTTATTATTGAGCTAAGCTTTTGTTTGTTAAATACAACTAACTGCATAAGGGTAAAATCCAGTGATTATTAAAATTATTATTGTTCTACTGTTATTATTTATATTATTTAATTTATTTCGTGCTTTATTAATTATGGTGTCAGGGAAAACCAATGGACGCCCTATGTCTCACTTTTTAGGGCGTCGGGTGTTATTTTCTGTTGTGGTATTAGTGATGGTGATTGCCGCACTAAAACTTGGTTTTATTACGGCAAATCAGTCCCCCTTAATCACTAAAGCACATACACAAATACAAACAAACACAGCCAAACAACATCAACAAAATGCCAGTACCAAGCTGCAGCTTGAAAGGCAAAGTGCTTATCTTTAGTGAAATGTCCTTTCATAATGCGCAAAAACACCACCAACAAAATAATTGTTCCTAAGGTGACGTGCATGCCGTGAAAGCCGGTTAACAAAAAGAAGGTATTGCCATAAATGCCCGCATCAAGGGTTAAGTTAAGATCGTTATAAGCATATATATACTCTTCTACCTGCAGCCCTAAAAAGCACACTCCGAGTAAAATGGTCGCTCCCAAGCATACTTTGAGTGGGGTACGTTTATTATTTTCCATCGCCACATGGGCAAAATGTAAAGTTACCGACGAGGCAAGCAAAATAAGCGTGTTGATAAGCGGCAACCCTTGCCAGCCCATTGCTTGGGTCGTGGTGCCTCCTGGGGTATTTAGCAATGGCCACATGGCTTCAAACGTAGGCCACAATACTTCATTTGTCATGGCGTTGTTATCCGCACCTCCAAGCCAAGGCACAGAGAACATGCGGGCATAAAATAATGCGCCAAAAAATGCCATGAAGAACATCACTTCTGAAAAAATAAACCAGCTCATACCTTGCCTAAAAGAACGGTCCATTTGTGCAGAATAAAGCCCTTGATCAGACTCGTGTATGACATTTTTAAACCAGCTAAACAGCATGTAAAGTAGTACAGCTATACCTACGTATAACAAGTAAACGCCATTACCACCCTCTTTGCCCATATCCATTACGGTTAAGGCTGCGCCTACCGCAATAAAAAATAACGCAACTGCCCCAACTATTGGCCATGGACTTTGCTCTGGTACATAATAATGTTCATATTTTTGATTCATTTTATTTGCTCCTAGTTTTTCACTAGTTTTATAAGCTAGTTATTACTGGCTACTAGCCGCTCGCTAATATCAAATACGGTATAAGACAGGGTTAACTCTTCTACATCACTGGGTAATTCAGTATCTACATAAAACAATAATGTAAACTCCAGCTCTTCACCTGCCTTTAACGGTTGCTGATCAAAGCAAAAACACGCTATTTTGTGTAAATACTTGGCCGCTTTTCCTGGTGCTACCGACGGTATAGCCTGCATTACTTTATCTTCATTGCTATTATTTTTAGCGCTAAACTTAACTTCACGCATGGCCCCAGGCTTTACATCTACACTGTACTCTTTAGATTTAACTTCAAAAGGCGCACCACTTTGCGCATGCGTAGTGAAACTAACGCTGACTTCTCTATTTTCAGTGACCAAGGTACTTTGCTGTGCCTGCTCTAACGAGGGCTTACCATTAAGCCCCGTTATATCGCAAAACACGTCATACAAAGGGACCATGGCAAATGCAAATGCAAACATTGCAATGCAAATCACCACCAGCTTTTTTAATAACGGCAAGTGAGTCATTATTTAATGTCCGGCGGCGTTGAGAACGTATGATAAGGCGCAGGTGAATCAACTTCCCATTCAAGCCCCTCAGCTCCATCCCAAACTTTTGCAGGCACTTTGTCGCCCCCTTTTGCACATTTATACACAACCACCACAAATAATAATTGCGATAAACCAAAGGCAAACCCACCTATACTAATAATGGCGTTAAAATCAGCAAACTGTAGCGCATAATCTGGAATACGGCGTGGCATACCGGCTAACCCAACAAAATGCATTGGGAAAAACAGCACATTTACACTTATTAACGACAACCAAAAATGCCATTTTGCTAAGGTAATATTGAACATGTTTCCGGTCCATTTTGGCAGCCAATAATAAGCCCCCGCCATAATAGAAAACACCGCGCCCGTTACGAGCACATAATGAAAGTGTGCAACCACAAAATAGGTATCATGATATTGGAAATCGGCAGGTGTAATCGCTAGCATCAACCCCGAAAAACCACCTAAAGTAAACAACACAATAAATGCGATACTAAACAGCATTGGCACTTCAAAGCTAATAGACCCGCGCCACATAGTCGCCACCCAGTTAAATACTTTTACACCGGTAGGTACCGATATCAACATAGTCGCGTACATAAAAAACAACTCACCCGCCACGGGCATACCTGTGGTAAACATATGATGCGCCCACACAATAAAACTCAACAAAGCAATCGAAGAGGTGGCATAAACCATAGAGGCATAACCAAATAGTTTTTTACGTGAAAAGGTGGGAACAATCGTAGAAATAATGCCAAAGGCAGGCAAAATCATAATATAAAC
Organism: Pseudoalteromonas sp. MQS005; assembly: GCF_001661605.1. Lineage (NCBI taxonomy): Bacteria > Pseudomonadati > Pseudomonadota > Gammaproteobacteria > Alteromonadales > Pseudoalteromonadaceae > Pseudoalteromonas > Pseudoalteromonas sp. MQS005. The sequence continues at coordinate 70,196 of NZ_LYRQ01000010.1, forward strand.
TTCAGGGTGACCAAAAAACCAAAAAATATGTTGGAACATCACCGGATCGCCACCACCAGCGGCATCAAAGAAACTGGTCGCGAAGTATTTATCGGTGAGCACCATAGTAACTGCACCAGCAAGTACCGGCATAACTGCAATAAGTAAAAACGCCGTGATCAACCATGTCCACACAAATAACGGCAGCTTCATCCACGTCATACCCGGAGCACGCATATTTACTATGGTGACCACCACATTAATGGCCCCCATAATCGAACTAATACCCATAATATGCACAGCAAATACAAACATTGCTGTGTTGTCGTTACTATAAGTGGTGGAAAGCGGCGCGTAAAAGGTCCAACCAAATGCAGGGCCACCACCGGGCATAAATAATGAAGCTAATAGGATTAAAAACGCAAACGGTAAAATCCAAAAGCTCCAGTTATTCATTCTCGGTAAGGCCATATCTGGCGCACCAATCATTAGCGGGATCATCCAGTTTGCCAAGCCGGTAAAGGCTGGCATAACCGCACCAAACACCATTATTAAACCATGCACTGTGGTCATTTGATTAAAAAAGTGAGGATCAACCAGTTGTAGGCCCGGCTGAAATAACTCAGCTCGAATAACCATCGCCATTGCCCCACCAATTAAAAACATGGTGAGTGAAAAAATTAAATATAAGCTACCTATATCTTTATGGTTGGTTGTAAATAACCAGCGCTTAAAGCCTGTGGCAGGTTGATGGGCATGATGAGCCTCATTGGTATTAGGTTGTTCTGCAATGCTACTCATTATTTAGCCTCCCCATCAGCATCCAGTGCCGCTTGTATCTCGCTCGGTTGAATTACATCACCAGTGTCATTACCCCACGCGTTGCGTTTATAGGTAATAACAGCTGCTATTTGCTTGATTGATAATTGCTTTGCGAAAGACTGCATAGCCGTACCTGGTTTACCGTGGAGCAAAATATCTATATGCCCTTTGATATCACCTATGACTATTGGGCTGCCTTTAAGGGCCGGGAAAACACCCGGTAAGCCTAAGCCAGTTGGTTGATGGCACGCCGCGCAGCTCGCCATATAAACCTGCTCACCAAGCGCCATCAGCTCCTCTTTTGGTACAACTTGGTCTAATAACGCAGCGTCTGCCTCAGCTGCTTTTTGTTTGGCTTGTTTAGCCTCTGCTAACCACGTTTTGAAGTCTTCTTCTGTTTTAGCTTCTACTACAACAGGCATAAAACCATGATCTTTACCGCAAAGCTCTGCACACTGCCCACGGTAAGTACCGACCTCATTAATATTGGTCCATGTTTCGTTAATAAACCCAGGGTTTGCATCTTTTTTAACGGCAAAGTCAGGCACCCACCATGAGTGAATAACATCATCTGAAGTCATTAAAAAGCGTACTTTTTGATTAATAGGTAGTACCAGTGGTTTATCGACCTCGAGTAAATAATTCGGGTTTTTATCAGCAAGGTTGGTTATTTCATTTTGAGGGGTAGCTAGCATGGAATAAAACTCAACGTCCTCCCCCATATACTCGTAATGCCACTTCCACTGTGAGCCTGTAATTTTAATGGTGAGATCAGCTTTGCTGGCATCCTCCATGGCAATTAAGGTTTTAGTCGCAGGAATGGCCATAACAATTAATATGACAAAAGGGATCGCAGTCCACAGTATTTCTACTTTGGTGCTTTCATGGAATTGGGCAGGGACAGCCCCTTTAGATTTGCGATGATGAATGAGTGCCCAAAACATAATGGCAAACACGATCACCCCAATCACACAACATATTAAAAAAATAGTCATGTGCAGTTGGTATACATTATTACTTATATCGGTTACGCCTTTACGCATATTATATTGGCTATTAGCAAGCACATTCTGCGAAAAAACAAACAATATAAGCCACAAGGAAGAACTCAGCTTACCCATGTGACGGCTCCTTTGATGCTATTGCTGACGCAAAGCGAAGAGGCATACGGCTTAAACGCCTATTCGTTATTTTTATTTTTTATAAGGGTGCTGGATTTAGTAAATGTGTGTTCTCAAAACGACTAAGCTGTGAGTTATTTTTATTCCAGCTCTTTAATAACTAGTTAAAAAATAAACAATAAGCAAGGTGAGTATGAAAAATAAACAAGGTGTATTTTTTAAAATGCGCAGCTAAAAAAATAGCAACTAGTCAGGCAATTAATCTAAGAGTCAGGTTTAGTAAGGGGTGTATTGAAATTACAGGATAGAAATATAAAAAATTGTTAACTTAAAAAAGCAGAGTAAATTTGTTAATTTATAAAGTATTTAGTGATTTTATTTATGATAGGAGAAGCACTTAACAACATATAGTCATACATTTGATAAGTTAGACATTGTGCTGCTAACAAACCCAGCGCCTAATCACTATTAAGCGCTAAATTATGCTTTAATACTACATCCAGTCAGCGTTACGAATAACACCTACCGCTAAGCCTTCAATATTGAACGACTCATTTTCTAAATCGACTTCAATAGCTGAAAATTCATCATTTTCAGCATGTAAGAGTACTTTTCTGCCCGCTTTTTCTAAACGCTTCACGGTTACATCGTCGTCAACACGGGCAACAATAACTTGTCCATTTTCGGCAACTTGGGTTTTATGCACAGCAAGTAAATCACCATCCATAATACCAATGTCTTTCATACTCATACCGTTAACACGCAATAAAAAATCGGCCGCAGGTTTAAACATTAAAGGGTCAATTTTACAGTGGCTTTCTACATGCTGTTGCGCCAATATTGGCTCACCGGCAGCAACCCTGCCAATTAAAGGCAAGCCCAACTGCTCTGGCTCCTCTTCTTCAACAAGCTGAATGCCCCGACTCGCGCCTGGCTTCATTTTAATAACACCTTTTTTGGCCAGTGCTTTTAAGTGTTCTTCTGCAGCATTCGCACTTTTAAAACCCAGTGTTTGTGCAATTTCGGCACGTGTAGGAGGCATACCAGTGTCTTTAATAAACACTTTAATGAGTTCGAGTATTTGCGCTTGGCGTTTCGTTAATGGTCGCATACAACTGGTTTTCCATACAGTACAATTAACTGTGAGTATATACAGTTATTTAAAAATCGCAAATATAAATTAATGCCTTATATGCCGTTATCATCAAACAGTAACCTACTTTAAAAGCAGGGTGATAAATGTAATTATTAGCAACGCATTATCATATTAATAAATTTTAATTCTCAATTACTTATCCAAGGAGCTAGCATGAGTATTTGGCATCAACCGATTACATTAGAGTTTTGTAAGCAATTAGATCAAGGTATTACAGGCCAAGGGACACTCATGAAAACCATGGGAATAGAGATCAGTGAAATTGGTGATGACTACTTAGTGGCAACTATGCCGGCAATTCCAGAGCATCATAACCCTATGGGTATCGTTCATGGTGGTGCAAATGTGGTGCTTGCTGAAACAGTAGCAAGTTATGCCGCTAATTTTGTAGTTGATTTCAATCGGTTTTATTGTGTTGGCCAAGAGATCAGTGCAAGTCATTTAAAGGCATCACGCAATGGCACATTAACGGCCACAGCGAGAGCTTATCATATCGGCAAACGCAGCTCGGTTTGGGATATTAAAATAACCAATAGCCGCAATGAGCTTTGCTGCGTATCACGGATGACCGCAGCCGTAGTTGAGCGAAAAGGCTAGTAAGTCAATTAACCAAGGTTGAAGTTAAATTACTTTTCGAGAGGGTAAATAGTAATTTCTACGCCTGCACCAATTGCAGATATACGTAACAAGGTATCTGCATGTAAGGCTTGGTTAAAGCATTTTGGCGAAGTGCCAGACTCAAACCCAATATCGAAAGTTCTGCGTGAACAACTCAACCATTGCTTTAATGCATTGCGTGAACACGACTCGATTAACTCACACAAGTGATTAATCGCTTTATCTGGCGTGGTTATTTCACCTGCAACCTCAATGCGAGCAAGTTGACGGTATTCGTCTTTATCATAATGTAAAATAGTTGCGACCTTTTTTAAATCAGCAACTAATACGCTAATATCTTGCTTTGACTCAAGCTCTAGATCTACATTTAAAAATTGAATTTCCGACATTATCTCGTTTTTACCCTCTATTAATTTCATTGCAAACTTTAACGCAGTTTTACCGTTATACCAAATCAACAACGCAGGAATCACCTCATTAACGCATTTTTAGCGTTAGCCTCTGAATATTGCCCACTATTTACTCCTCAAAAACGCCCTCTACAAAATACGCAAATTAAAATTAAAGCATGCCGGTGGCAGTTTACTTTTTTATTCTAGGCCTTAAACTAGGCGCTCCTGTAGTTCACGTATGTGATGGATATGATTCGGTTTATTTTAGCTTTGTTGGCTTGCTGTGCTTGTTTTTCAGCAATGGGCGAACAATTTACGCGGTTTTCGAGTGCCAAAAAGCACTTAATTAATACCCTTCCCGAAAACGCTAAAAGTATTTATTGTGGTTGCGATATAAAAAAACAAGGCAAAAAGTTAGTACCCGATCCTACCCATTGTGGCTACGTGCCTCGCAACACACTAACCCGCTCAGGCAAAGTAAATCAACGTGCATTGCGAATTGAATGGGAACATATTGTCCCTGCATGGGAATTTGGTCACCAGTTACAATGTTGGCAAGATGGTGGGCGTAAAAACTGCCGCAAAGTTAGCGCTAAGTTTCGCATGATGGAAGCCGATATAAACAATTTAGCCCCTGCAATTGGTGAAATTAACGCCGATCGCTCAAACTACCGCTTTGGCATGTTAGCCCAAAACGCGACGCAATATGGTCGCTGTGAGGTTAAAGTTAATTTTAAACAACGTGTTGTTGAACCGCCTGTTCATGCACGTAAACGCATTGCCGATGCGTACTCTTACATGCAAAAAACGTATGGTTTAAAAATTTCAGCTAAACAACAAAAGCTATTTAATGCTTGGCAACAACAAGCTTATGCTGCTAACACAAATAGTAAAAAGCTGTAAGTTTAAATTAAAAGCGTGTAACACACGCTTTTAATTAACCTATAACGCTTGGTGTGGTCCAAATATTTCGTAGTGAATGTTTGAGCTTTGCACACCTAAATCAAGTAACTGGCCTTTTACGTAAGCCATAAATGATGCTGGTCCACACAAATAAAATGCCCCTTCGCTAATAGGTAATGATGCCTCAAGCACCGTTAAATCCATTAGCCCAGTGAAATCACACTCCTCGCCACCTTGATTAAACCAAGTAAATGTTTTTAGCTGTGGATGCATTGCCGTTTGCTGCGCTAAATACCCTTTAAATGAAAATTCGCGGCTGTTTTCACACGCGTGCAAATAACTAATCGCTTGATTTTTATCACCACTAAGTAGCGTTTGCAGCATCGCCATCATCGGGGTTTGGCCAACGCCTGCTGAAATAAGTACCACTGGAGTTGCCTCATTTTTTAAAATGAAGTCTCCCGCTGGCGGGTATAACTCTACTCGTGCGCCTTGCTCTAGTGAGTGTAAATAATTAGACACCACGCCAGGCTTTGGTTGGCACTCTTTTTTAACGCTAATACGATAGTTTTTAGCATTGCTCTTTTGCGAAATAGAATACTGGCGGATCTCTTCATATTCTGCGCCCTCAGGCTTAACTTTAATGCCAATGTACTGTCCTGGCTTGTAGGTAATAACTGCTTTACCATCCACAGGTGTCAGCGTAAAACTAGTTACGAATTCAGATTCAACATGTTTATCAGTAATTTCAAACTGGCGCGTGCCTGCCCAGCCACCATGGTTGTTTTTACTGTGCGCATACAATGCCGCTTCTTCGGTAATACAAATATCAGCAAGTACACCGTAGGCCTCGCGCCACGCATATTCAACATCGGCAGTAAACTGCTCAGGAATAAGCTCTTTTAACGTACCGATTAAATGTGCGCCCACAATAGGATAATGCTCAGGTAAAATATTTAGGCTGGTATGCTTATGATTAATTCGCGCTAGCGCCTCTTTTAACACGGCTAAATTATCAATATTTTGCGCGTACGCAGCCAACGCATTAAATAATGCAAATTGCTGACGACCCGTTTCCTGATTAGTCATATTAAAAATATGTTTAAGCTCGGGATTATGACTAAACATGCGCTTGTAAAAATGATCGGTTACGACCGTACCTGCCTCTGCAAGCAATGGCACCGTGCTTTTAACTATTTGTATGGTTTTATCGGATAACATGTTTATTTCCTATGTAATAACTAACTGCTTGCATTTAGCATTACACAGAGTGTGCCAACTAATTAAACCTATAATATTCAAAAGGTTAAATTAACTCGCTTTACAAGATGGGTCTTTATGACCTACTATAAAACCTGTAAAAATACACTAACAGGTCATTTTGACATGAACCAACAATTCAACCTGACGCAAGTTGCATTAGAACTTGCGCAAAGTACGTTACATGCTCACAGTTTTGAGCAACTTTTAGCCACGGTTGAACGTGTTATTCCCAGCGATGCCAGTGCATTATTAATTCGCCAAGGTGAGCAATTAAAACCCTTAGCCATTAAAGGGCTTATGCCCGATAGCCTAGGACGACGTTTTGATATTGCGGAGCATCCTCGCCTTAAAGCCATCTGCAGTAGTCGTTTGGCTCTGCAATTTGCACATGACTGTCCACTACCTGATCCATACGACGGGCTACTACTGGCTAAAACCGGTGATATTCCAGTGCATGCCTGCTTAGGGTTACCCCTTTATGATAAAAACGCACTACTTGGCATTCTGACCTTTGATAGCCTTAACGCCAATGCGTTTTACGGTATTACCACTGATACACTCAACACCTTACAAACCTTGTGCAGTGCGCACTTTAAAACAGCCCTAGAGCTTGCCCATTACAAACAACATGCGCAGCACTCTAGTGAATTAGTACAAGCGTTAAACCGTGAAGCGCTCAAACGTGATGGTGGTGAAATTATTGGCCAAAGCTCTGCAATACAAACGCTTAAAAATGAGATAAAACTGGTTGCGGCATCAAACTTTAGTGTCCTTATTTTAGGTGATACTGGGGTCGGCAAAGAGTTGGTGGCACGTAATATTCACTTACACTCCGCACGTAAAGATCAGCCATTAATTCATTTAAATTGTGCATCACTGCCTGAAAACCTCGCAGAAAGTGAATTTTTTGGCCATGCAAAAGGCGCTTTTACCGGCGCCCAAAATGCCCGCCAAGGTAAATTTCAGTTAGCCGATGGCGGCACCTTATTTTTAGATGAAATCGGCGAGCTGCCTCTGGCTATGCAAAGTAAATTATTACGCGTACTGCAAAGTGGCGAAGTACAAACCGTTGGCGAAGATGAACTTAAATATGTCGATGTTAGAGTGATTGCAGCAACCAATCGCGACCTAAAACACGAAGTAACACAAGGACGGTTTCGCGCCGATTTGTACCATCGATTAAGTGTTTATCCACTCACAGTCGCTCCATTGAAAGCCCGTGATGAAGATGTTATTTTATTAGCCGGTTATTTTGCAGAAAAAACAGCCCGCAAGCTCGCTATTAAACAGCTAAAACTCAGTATTGAAACGCAACTGCTGCTTAAAAAATATGACTGGCCAGGCAATGTGAGGGAGCTTGAGCATGTGATTAATCGGGCTGCATTAAAGGCTAAACAACATCAGTGGCAGCAACCAATTATTACTATTGAACCTGCGCATTGTGAGCTAAATTTAAGCGCTGTTAACACCTTAGCTCTTGAACACTCAAACCAGCTTGTAATCCCACCTTTAGCAAACAACATTTCGTTAAAGCAAGCCATAGATACCTATACTCAGCAACTTATAATACAGCAACTTAAACAACATAATTATAACTGGGCAAGCACAGCGCGTAGTTTACAGGTCGACCGCGCTAACTTAACGCGGCTAGCCAAGCGCTTAGGTGTTTCAATAAAAAAATCGTTGTAGCCTTTTTAACTTAACTTTCGCTGCCTAAAATAATTTTTTAATAGCTGACTAAACGCTTGAACTTTTGCCGTTCGATGCACTAAATGATGCGTAACCAGCCACAAATCGGTTGGCCAACTCAGTTCATTAGGCAGTACAGGGACTAAATCAGAGTATTGCGCTGCAACATCATGCTGTAATCCGCCAATACCGAGTCCTTTTACTATGGCGCGGGTCGCTTCTGAGGTTTCTGACACTCTTAGCTTAACTTGCGACGGGGGAATATTTTCATCAACCCATGCAAAGTAAGGCACTTTGGCATTATACCCTGCTACACCTGACACAAAGCTATGCAGCGATAGTTGCGCTAATGTCTGTGGCAACCCATAACGGCTAATGTAATGCTTTGATGCATAAAATCCTGACGAGAGCGCCGCTAAATGCTGAGCAATATAATCACCCTCATCCGGTCTGGGTCCAGCTCTTACTGCGATATGTGCTTGGCCATGATCTAAACGTAAGCGTTTTTGATCCATAATCACTTGTAATTGCACTTGCGGATGCAAGGTTTGAAACTGCTCACACACCTCACTTAATACATCAATAAAGCCACTAACTGTGGTGAGTAACAAGCTACCTTGCAAGGTGCTATCTGCAGCAATAATGTCATTATGTAGGCGCTCTAGTTCACCATTAATCGCTTGTGCTGTGGTAAATAACTTAGCGCCAATTTCTGTGACTTTGTAGCCGCGAGCATGGCGATGAAATAGTCGCGCATTTAAGCTTTTTTCTAAGTTATTTATTCGCCTGAGCACCGTACTATGGTGAACATCTAACACTTCGGCCGCGGCAGTTAAAGTACCTAAGCGCGCTACCTCGTAAGCAACCTTCAGGTCTTGCCAATCATTAAATTGAATTGCCATGATAACTACTCTTTAATCTGTGCATATACGCACACAAGTTTTGCGTTTATTTGGCTTTTCTGCAAGTGATTATTTGTTAAAGTCACATTATACAAACTCATTATCAGGAGCAGCTCATGACAACACCAAAAATTATTGCCCTAGCAGGTAGCTTACGTAAAGATAGCTTTCATCAAAAACTCATTAACGAAGCGGCACGCTTTGCTTTAGAAAGTGGCGCTGAAGTAGAAGTGATTAAACTCGCAGACTTAGCCATTCCTATGTTTGATGAAGATCTCGAGGCACAAGGCACACCAGCCGGTGTACAACAACTTAAAGACAAACTTCGCGCAGCCGATGGCATTTTGCTGGCCAGCCCAGAATATAATGGCTCTATTACCGCCGTGTTAAAAAATGCTATTGATTGGGCATCGCGCACCGAACAAGGCGCAGAGCCTGCATTTGCAAATAAAGTAACCGCGTTATATGCAGCCTCACCAGGTGGGTTGGGCGGTTTACGGGGCTTAAATCATGTGCGTGATATATTATCAGGCATTGGCAGCTTAGTATTAGCGAACCAACTGGCAGTACCGGCTATTCATACTTTATTAGATGACAACGGTCGAATTAGCGACCCCGCTACCGCTGAAAAAGTGGCTGGTCTTGCACAGCAGTTAGTTAGCGTAGCAAGTAAGCTTAAATAAGCAGCCACTATAACTTTGTTGCTGCAAGCTTTGCAGCAATAAAGTCTTCATGGGTAACATACAATAAATTAGCAACACGACGAATAACGTATTCTTCTTGTGGATCAAGTTCTCCATCGGAGTACGCTAAACGCCAAAGTAATTCAACTATATCAATGCGTTGCTGTGCACTACATTGATTGTTAATTTGCTTAGAAAATTGAAAATAATCAATGGCGTCATCTAAGCTTGCACTTGCTTGCTCGGTTAACTCATCTACTGCTTCATCCGTTAAATCAAAATATTTTTTTAATGTTAGACTTAGCGTATGTTGCTCATCAGCCTGTAAATCGTTATCCGCTCGCATTACCTCAATTAATAATGCGGCAACCGCTGTTTTTAAATCATGTTGTTCAATATCATAATCTTGCTGATCAATACTCGAAAAAAGCTGTTTAATTTGCTTGAACATCACATTTCCCCTTTTTGGGTGTTAGACTTATATCATAACGGGTTTAATAGATATGCTGATCACACTACCCAAAATCAAGATGGAGTTAAAGGTTTATGAGTATAAAAGCCAATCATTACATACATGGAATTATTAGCTGGTGTTTATTAACGGGGTGTTTGAGTGTGTCGGCAGAGCAAAGTGAAATGCAGCGACTTTATGATTTTGATGAAAAGGTGCATTATAAGCAAACTCAAATAGACACTAACAATTACCACTTAGAAATACAGTCTGACGACTACCCACATTTTAGAAACCAAAGTGTGTTTTTGTTGCGCCACGCAAATCGTTTATGTCACGATAATCCTTTTATGTTAAAAGTGACCGAGGGCGTACAGGAGTACCAACGCTTTCCAACTAAACCGCGTGCTTATCAGCCACCGCTCAGTGTATTTGTGCAGTGTGAAATGCCTGCAGAAAAAACCTCAAAAAAATAACACCTCGTTATTTTCAGTAAAACCACTGAGTATTAAAATAGCCTGTGGTTTTACTGTAGTTAACCTGAACTAAGTTAGTTAACGCCATATCCCCACGGCGCAGCCGGTGGTGTGATAGGTTTAGTTAAATCAAAATTAACACGGAATTCGCGACCTTGGCGAATAAGTCGATAAGTGAACTGTTCAGGGTAAATATACATTTGCCATGTATTGCCTACCGATTGCGGTATGCCTTGGCTAACAAATAACTCTTTTGAATACTGATCTGCAGGGAATGACTGCATATTAGCAAAACCCGCATCCACAGTATGACCGCCATACATAGTAGACACATCATCGCTGCCATCTTTATGGCGATGATCGTGCTTTAGGCTCAAACCACTACCTGTTTTAGTAATGATCCACGTACGTGAAGCATCATCACCGACATGAAACGGCACCTGTAACTCACGGTCATTACACTTACGCACATGCATAATTAACTTTTTATCGGCAAATGAACTCGGCCCTGTTGCATTATCAACCGTTACTTTACCCTCAAAAGCTCTACCGCAGTGAGCAGCAATACTATTGAAAAAGCTATCATGACTTGGAATTGATACTAAAGGCGCTGGACGTGCTAATGCAGCGGTTGATGCAAGCATTAGTGCTGCAGCTGTTAATAATTTCATAATGTGTCCCTAAACATGTAAAAAATCAGCTTAGCGTTTAAGCAAACACAAAGAAAATAATCACGATGAACAGCAATAAAAATTAACAGAACAATAGGGTTTTACTTTAATTAATTAGTAAAAAAATATCGCTTGAAAGAAAATAAGAAATTAAATATTGTTGTTTGATAAAGGGGAAATAACTAATACCAATTCGCTTAATTAAGCAGTCTATTTTGAGGCAGGAAAAACGGGGTGATAGCTAGGCAAAAAATTCGCTATTTAGTTGTTCTAAATGAGAATTTTTTAACACAGATAGCGACAGGTTTAGCCCCGCAAAATGATTGAGTATTATTGCGGATTGGTATAAACGTAAAGCCAGTTTTAGCGCGGAGCACATATTTAAATGGAAAAATATATCGGCTTAATAATCATCGTATTACTATTAATTATTCAAAATCGCTACACTCTGCACATATATCAACACCTTGCTGAGCAGCACCCAGAACAATGGAAAAAATTATCACAAAATTCATTAGATGGGACACCCTATGCCAATCTTGCTGAGTCATTTAAAGATGGTTTTTTTTCGACTATCAACGACCCAAAGGTAGTCCGCTACCAGAAATTTAAAACTCTCAATTTATTACTAATGGCAATGATTACATTAGCAAGCTTATTGCGTGGTTTTTTAATATAAGCGATTAAAAAAGCGCAACCTAAGTTGCGCTCCAGTTTCATATGTAAAAGGTTACTGCCACGGTCTCTCTGCGGCTAACTGCTTTTCAAACGCATCAATTTGCGGATTGAGGGTTTCGGTTACACCAATAAAATCTAAGCCACTTAATAAACGCTCTTTCACGTCTTTGCGAATATCAAAGTTGATTGGCGCAAACTTATTGCTGGTAAGCACTTGGTTTTCAAGATCCACATCAATGTGAATATCGTCGTGCTGCTCACTTAACACAAATAACTCTTCCAGCGTTTGCGCTGGCAATGCAATAGCAAGCATTTGATTGTTACCACAGTTATTAAAGAAAATATCAGCAAAGCTTTCAGCTAAAATCACTTCAAACCCATATTGCTTTAATGCCCATGGTGCGTGCTCGCGTGATGAGCCACAGCCAAAATTATCGCGGGTTAATAATATTTGCGCGCCTTGGTAACAAGGACGGTTTAAAATAAATTCAGGGTTTGGCTCGCCATTATCTAAATAACGCCAATCGTAAAACAGTGCTGCATCAAAACCATCACGGCTTGTTGAGGTTAAAAACTGCTTAGGAATAATTTGGTCGGTATCGACGTTGTTTTTATCAAGTGGGGCCATTAAGCCGCTAAAATAGATGCTCATTAAGCTTCTCCTCTAATATCAACAAAGTGACCATGTATTGCAGCTGCTGCCGCCATTGCAGGGCTCACTAAGTGTGTACGCCCGCCGCGCCCTTGGCGACCTTCAAAATTACGATTCGAGGTGGAAGCACAGCGTTTACCAGCTCCTAAACGGTCATCGTTCATAGCTAAACACATCGAACAACCCGGCTCGCGCCACTCAAACCCTGCAGCTTTAAAAATATCGGCTAAGCCTTCATCTTCAGCTTGCTGCTTAACTAAGCCTGAGCCTGGAACAATCAGCGCTTCAATACCAGCTAAAACCTGTTTACCTTCAACAATTTTTGCTGCAGCGCGTAAATCTTCAATGCGGCTGTTGGTGCATGAGCCAATAAATACCGTGTCTACTTTGGCGCTTGATAGTTTATCGCCCGCTTTTAAGCCCATGTATTTAAGCGCACTGCGAATTGCATCGGCTTTAATTAAATCGGTTTCTTTATCTGGATCTGGAATACATTCATCAACGCCAATCACTTGCTCTGGATTAGTCCCCCAAGTAACTTGCGGTTGAATACTGCCTGCATCTAACTCTACTTCTAAATCAAAATGAGCACCATCATCCGTTTTTAAAGTTTCCCAGTAGGCAACAGCGGCATCAAAATCAGCACCTTTGGGTGCAAACGGGCGCCCTTTTAAGTACTCGTAAGTGATTTTATCTGGGGCAATTAAACCTGCCTTGGCACCCATTTCAATGCTCATGTTACACAATGTCATACGGGCTTCCATTGATAGAGCTTCTATGCCTTCACCACAAAATTCAGCCACATAGCCAGTGCCACCAGCAGTGCCTAGCTTACCAATAACCGCCATAATTAAATCTTTAGCTGTTACTGTAGGGCGTAATACACCGTTAATTTGAATTTTTAACGACTTCGCCTTTTTTTGCTGTAGTGTTTGCGTAGCTAATACATGCTCAACCTCTGAGGTACCAATACCATGTGCCAAGGCACCAAACGCACCATGCGTTGAAGTATGACTATCGCCGCAGACTATAGTGGTACCTGGTAAAGTAATCCCCTGCTCTGGTCCAATAACATGCACTATGCCTTGGTTTACTGAATTTAAGTCGTACAGCAAAATACCAAATTCTTTACAGTTTGCATCCAGTGCCATTAATTGGTTTTTAGAGACTTCGCTGGCTGCATCCAGTGAACGACTTTTAGTTGAAACATTATGATCCATGGTGGCAATGGTTTTTTCTGGACAGCGCACTTTACGATTTTTTTCACGTAAGCCGGCAAATGCTTGTGGTGACGTCACTTCGTGTACTAAATGACGGTCAATATAAAGTAAATCGGTTTGCTCATTAATGCTGGCAACGGTGTGTGCTTGCCAAATTTTATTGTATAAGGTTTGGGCCACTTGCTAACTCCCTGATCTGATTGAGCCACAGCCTGACGGTGTTGTGGCTTTAATAATTAAATGCGTGAAACGATGGCCGCTGCTACATCGGTGGTGGTATAGCCGCCCTGCGGATAAATATCCGGCGTTCCCACACCAGCTTCAACCGCCTCTGCGACTGCTTTTTCAATCGTACGAGCCGCTTCGTCTTGGCCTAATGAGTAACGTAGCATTAAGGCGGCACTTAAAATTTGTGCGATTGGGTTTGCCACCCCTTTTCCGGCGATATCAGGCGCTGAACCACCCGCGGGTTCATACAAGCCAAAGCCTGATTGGTTCAAACTTGCCGACGGTAATAGACCCATTGAACCGGTGATCATCGCGCACTCGTCCGATAAAATATCACCAAATAAATTATCGCAAAGTAATACATCAAACTGGCTAGGTTGTTTAACCAGCTGCATCGCTGCGTTATCTACATAAATGTAATCTAAGCTCACTTCTGGAAAGTCTTTACTCACTTCGGTTACCACTTCGCGCCATAAAACGCTTGATGCTAAAACATTGGCTTTATCAACCGAGGTCACATGATTGCTGCGCAACTTAGCGGCCTCAAAAGCAAAACGTGCAATACGCTCTATCTCTTTACGTGAATAAGTTTGCGTATCAAATGCAGTTTCTTCTGCCCCTTCGCCACTGCGGCCTTTCTCACCAAAATAAATACCACCCGTTAGCTCGCGCACACATAAAATATCAAAGCCTTTTTCGCTAATATCAGCACGTAGTGGTGATGCAGCGCTTAATGCGGGTAATAACTGAGCAGGGCGTAAGTTACAAAACAAACCAAAGTGCTTGCGCAGTGGTAACAGTGACGCGCGCTCCGGTTGGTCATTAGGTGGTAAATGTTCCCACTTAGGACCACCCACGGAACCAAATAAAATAGCATCGGCGTTTTCACACGCTTTTAAGGTCGTATCAGGAAGTGCTTTGCCAAATTCATCAATGGCAGCACCACCAATAGCATGGTGTTCACGGTTCAGAGTAAAGCCAAACTTATCACTTACTGCATCAAGCACTTGCTCTGCAGCTGCCATAACTTCTGGGCCAATACCGTCGCCCGCTAATACGGCAACGCTGTAATGTGTTTTACTCATCCTGCTTTCCTTTGTTGTTTTAAATCAGACACTTTTTGTGCTCGATAAATTAAGTTATAAACCCGAACCATAGCGCGTACTGAGGCTTCGACCACATCGGCCGCAATACCGGCACCGTGATAAGGACGGCCATCATATTTAGCAATAATATTCACTTGTCCCAATGAACTTGCACCTTGGCCGGTGGCCTCTAAATTGTATTCAATCATTTCAACGCTCATACCGGTTAAGCGCTCAATGGCTGCAAATGAGGCTTCTACCGGGCCATTACCTGTGGCCGCTTCTTGTTTTGCTTCGCCATCAATCAACAAACCTATCGTTGAGCTGGCTACCGATTGAGAGTTCGACGTAGAGTGAACAAACTCTAATTGATATTTTTCATCTTTGTCGCTGATTTGATTAAAGTAAATCATTGCTTCTAGGTCGTAGTCATATACTGTGCCTTTTTGGTCAGCTAACGCAACGAAACTTTGGTATAAGCTATCCATGTCGTAATCAGATTTTTGATAACCTAATTCTTCTAAGCGATGCTCTATAACATGACGCCCTGAACGCGAGGTCATATTTAATTGATTACTTGGCACACCCACACTTTCAGGTGACATAATTTCATAGGTATTTTGCGCTTTTAAGACACCATCTTGGTGAATACCTGAACTGTGGGCAAACGCATTTTCGCCAACAATCGCTTTATTTGGCTGTACCGGCATATTACAAATTTTGGCTACTTGGCGAGAGGCGCGGTAAATTTCTTCGCTTTTTATATCGGTATATACGTTTAAATGGTCTTTGCGCATTTTCATGATCATCGCCACTTCTTCAAGTGAACAATTACCCGCGCGCTCCCCTATACCATTAATGGTGCATTCGATTTGGCGCGCACCGGCTTGAACGGCAGCAACAGAGTTAGCAACGGCTAAGCCTAAGTCGTTATGGCAATGCACACTTAAACGGGCTTTATCAATATTTGGCACGTTGTTCATTAAATGACGGATCATTGCTGCGTATTCATCTGGCGTTACAAAACCGACGGTATCTGGCAAGTTAATCGTTGATGCACCGGCATTAATAGCTTGCTCAACTATTTTGCATAAATCCCAATGTGGTGTACGTCCTGCGTCTTCACATGAAAATTCCACATCATCAGTGTAATTACGGGCTAATTTAATAGATTTAACCGCCATTGCAGTGGCATCATCAAGGCTCATTCGCAACTTGTGTTCAAGATGAAGCGGGCTGGTTGCAATAAAAGTATGAATACGGCTTTGCTGTGCACTGCGAAGCGCCTCGCCACAGGCTTCAATATCTTTGGCAACCGAGCGTGCTAAGCCACAAATAATAGGGCCTTTTACTTCAGTGGCAATTCGCTGCACTGAGCGAAAGTCAGCGGGGCTTGAAACCGGAAAGCCCACTTCCATAACATCCACATTTAAGCGGCTAATGGTATGCGCTAGTTGAATTTTATCATCTTCAGTCAGGCTTGCTTTAAGTGCCTGTTCGCCATCACGTAAGGTGGTATCAAAAATCCATACTTTATCTTGCTCTTGCATAACTGCCCCTCATTCCTGTGTTACCCAAATTTCGATTTATCCCTGCAGCGAGATAAAAAAAACCCCGCAATTGCGGGGTTTTGTTGTTTAGCTCAATGCAAACACACTAATCCCCGCTCACTTGCCACAGCAGTAAGAGGTTTAGTTTTAGTGTAATTAAACGATTAGTTTGCATTTGTTTTCTTGTGTGTGTGTCCAATGAGGCTTATTTTTATCATTGCAGCGCAGTAGGTGCAAGCATAAAAATGCCATAAAAATAATTACACAAGACTTTTAAGGGATTTTAAATTCAATAAATAGATAAAAAAGAGATAAAGAATTCAACCTTGGAGGGCGTGGCGTTTAAATTAACAAGCACCGTAAAGTACAGTGCTTATTTTAACTTTTTTTAATATTTACTCTTTCTTTTCTGCGCGTACGTAATTTGACGCACCACGAGTAATATAGCGTAACTGCCAAATAACTCGCTCAATTAATTCATCGCGTTGCTGACCTTCAATATCTAGCGCTTCGGCGCCAGCATTAAATACCAACGTAACCATAGCCTCTGCCTGAATATACGCATGAATCGCATCACAGGGCGTTTCACTTTCTAAATAATGAGCAAGCTCTAAAATAAAGTGTTTCACTTCACGTGCTACTGCCGCTCTAAATGCTTTTGAGGTACCTGAGCGTTCACGCAGCAATAATCTAAATTGATTACTAGAGTTATCAATAAACTCCATAAAAGTAACCACAGACGTATTTATTACACTGCCGCCACTGGCTATTCGCCTACGAGCTTGACGCATCAGCTGACGCAGCGTTAAACCCGCTTCATCAACCATGGTTAAACCTAGCTCGTTCATATCTTTAAAGTGACGGTAAAAAGAGGTGGGCGCAATACCCGCTTCGCGCGCTACTTCACGCAAGCTCAAATTTGAAAAGCTATGATCAGCACTAAGCTGATTAAAAGCAGCTTCAATTAATGCTTGTCGTGTTTTTTGTTTCTGTTGTGCTCTAACGCCCGACATCAACAGCTCCCTGAATGAATTTGTAATAAATTTTTAATTAAAAAAATAGCTAATAGTACAGTCTAATACTTGACGGCAGCAGATTGAAATATTATTTTAGCGTACAGTTGTACGCTGAGAAATGAGAAAGATGAAAAAACCACCACTTATATGGACCAACGTCCTTTTCTTTAGCCTGACGTTTTTGGCTGCTGTTACACTTGTACCTTGGTATGGGTTTAACTATGGCTTTACAGGCACACAATGGGCTGCTTTTGTAGCTTGCATGTTTTTTGCAGGATTATCGATCACTGCGGGTTACCATCGTTTATGGGCGCACAAAACCTACAACGCACACCCGGTCGTTGAATTTATTTTTGCCTTAGGCGGCGCGTTTGCTTTGCAAAACAGTGCGCTGCATTGGAGCAGCGATCATCGTATTCACCACGGACAAGTTGATGACCCTGTAAAAGACCCTTATGCCGCTACCAACGGCTTTTGGTATAGTCACATAGGCTGGATGCTGCGCGACTACCAAGGCGATAGCTACGGTGATTACAGCAATTGCCGCGACCTACAACGCAATAAAATAGTGATGTGGCAACATAAACATTATTTAAAGCTGGTAGTTGCCATGAATGTTGGTTTACCACTGGTATTAGGTTTAATGTTAGGTGATGTGTGGGGCATGTTATTACTAGCGGGACTACTTCGTTTAGTACTGAGCCAGCATTTTACCTTTTTTATTAACTCTGTTGCGCACATTTGGGGTTCTCGCCCTTACACAGAAAAAAATACCGCACGCGATAACGGCTTTTTAGCCTTATTTACTTATGGCGAGGGTTATCATAACTTTCATCATATTTTTGCGAGCGATTACCGCAATGGCATTAAATGGTTTCATTACGACCCAACTAAATGGATGATCCGCTCGTTAGCTGCACTTGGTTTAGCGAGTAAATTAAAGCGCACACCGGTTGAGCGCATAGAAAAAGCTAAAGCAGAAACCTTGATGAGCAAAACACAAGGTCGCCTCGCAAAATTGCCTTTAGCGCAAGATAAGCTTACATTATTACAACAAGAGTACGATTTGTTGCTTAAAAAACTGCAAAATTATTGCTCATTACAAAAACAAGTGTTGGAAGCTAAAAAAAATAATATGGCAAAGCAGTGTGAAAAGTCGGCATTAATGGCACAATATCACGAGCTTGAAGCCGCCTGGGAAACACAAAAACAGGCATGGCTAGCACTTAATGCGAGGTTATTAAAAGCCTCTTTTAGTTAAAATAGGAGTGGCTGTGGCCAAACAACCAGAAAAGCAAAAAGTACCCGTGACATACCAATATGATGCAATCATTATTGGCACGGGTCCTGGCGGTGAAGGGACCGCTATGAACCTCTCTAAAAGTAACAAAAAAGTAGCGGTTATTGAACGCCAAGCTGCCGTAGGTGGTGGCTGTGTACATTGGGGAACAATTCCTTCAAAAGCACTTCGCCATTCGGTTAGCCGCTATATTGAATACAAAGCAAATCCTTTATTCAACGTAGGCGAACGCCCTACTCGGTTAACTTTTCCTGATATCTTACGCCATGCCAGCTCGGTTATTTCAAAGCAATCGAATCTGCGTAGTAGCTTTTATGATCGTAACCGTATTCATATGTTTCAGGGCGATGCCAGCTTTGTTGATAAACATACTATTGAAATTAGACGTAATGACGGTTCTACTGAGCGCCTTACTGCACAAACTATTGTCATTGCCACAGGCTCACGACCTTATCGTCCACCAGGTGTGGATTTTACGCACTCACGTATTTACGAAAGTGACACTATTTTAGGCCTTGAGCACGATCCACATCGCGTACTTATTTATGGTGCCGGTGTTATTGGTTGTGAATACGCGTCTATTTTTAAAGGCTTGGGTGCCAAGGTAGATTTAGTTAATACTCGCGATCGTTTACTGGCATTTATGGATACTGAAATATCAGATGCATTGAGCTACCACTTTTGGAATAGCGGCATTGTAATTCGTCATAACGAAGAGTTTGACCGAATTGAAACCCGTGACGACTGCGTGATTATGCATTTAAAATCGGGCAAACGCGTTAAAGCTGACTGTATTTTATTTGCCAACGGCCGAACCGGTAACACTGACACCCTTAATTTAGAAGCCATTGGCTTAAAAGCAGATAGCCGCGGGCAAGTAAAAGTAAACGAAACTTATCAAACAGAAGTAGATAACGTATACGCTGTGGGCGATGTGATTGGTTACCCAAGTCTTGCCAGTGCTGCATTTGACCAAGGCCGTATTGCAGCGGATGCCATCGCGTGTGGTAATTGCGAAGAAAAACTGATTATTGATATTCCAGCAGGTATTTATACCATTCCTGAAATGAGTTCAGTGGGTAAAACAGAGCAGCAATTAACTGCAGCTAAAATTCCTTATGAAGTCGGCCGTGCTCAATTTAAACATTTAGCGCGTGCACAAATTGCAGGCACCGATGTGGGTAGTTTAAAAATATTATTCCACACTGAAACCAAAGAAGTACTCGGTGTGCATTGCTTTGGTGAGCGAGCCTCTGAAATTGTGCACATTGGCCAAGCTATTATGGAACAAAAAAATGGTGGCAACACCATCGACTACTTTGTAAATACCACGTTTAACTACCCAACTATGGCAGAAGCCTACCGAGTTGCGGCGTTAAATGGCTTAAATCGCTTGTTTAAGTAATATTTAGCGCTAGGTAACAAAAAGCCCGCTTGAATCAAGCGGGCTTTTTTAATAACTCATCGTTATTTAGAAACTATTTATGATATTGCGCACTTAATTCATGCACGGCGTTAATAAATACACCGGCATTTTCTGGGTCAACATCTGGTGTAATACCGTGGCCTAAATTAAATACATGGCCATTGCCAGTACCAAAGTCTTCTAAAATAGTGCCAACCTCTTGGCGAATGCGATCAGGCGTACCATGAAGCATTGATGGGTCCATATTACCTTGCAGTGCTACTTTATCGCCAACACGACGTTTAGCATCACCAATGTTAATAGTCCAATCTAGACCTACTGCGTCACAGCCCGTTGCGGCAATCGCTTCAATCCACTGACCACCGTTTTTGGTAAATAAAGTAACCGGTACTTTACGGCCATCGTATTCACGAATTAAGCCATCAACAATTTTATGCATGTATTGCAATGAAAACTCATTGTAATCACGCGGGCTTAGTACACCACCCCATGAGTCAAATACCATTAGCGATTGCGCACCCGCTTTAACTTGCGCGTTTAAGTAATCAATCACCGAATCAGCTAGTTTATCGAGTAATAAATGCAGTGTTTGCGGCTCAGCAAACGCCATTTTTTTGATTTTACCAAATACTTTACTGCTACCACCTTCAACCATGTAAGTTGCAAGTGTCCAAGGCGAACCAGAAAAACCAATTAATGGCACTTCGCCTTTAAGTTCACGACGAATAGTGCTCACTGCGTTCATTACATAGCCAAGCTCATCGGTAGGATCAAGTTTAGGAATTTTTTTAACATCAGCTAGTGACGAAATTGGGCGTTCAAACTTAGGGCCTTCGCCTGTTTCGAAGTACAAGCCTAATCCCATTGCATCGGGAATAGTTAAAATATCACTAAACAAAATAGCTGCATCTAATGGGTAACGGCGCAAAGGCTGTAATGTTACTTCACAGGCTAACTCAGCATTTCTACACAGGCTCATAAAATCGCCCGCTTGTGCACGTGTAGCACGGTATTCAGGTAAATAACGTCCTGCTTGACGCATCATCCATACCGGCGTGACATCAACAGGTTGCTTGGCAAGGGCACGTAAATAACGGTCGTTTTTTAATTCGCTCATAGCGTATAGAGTCCTAGGGCTTTTAGAAATTGTGCAAGATTGTACCACCATATTCACGCCCCCTCTATCGCTAAGCGATTAAATCGCTACAGAGTAGCGCTAGATCAAGTAATTTTTAATTTTCATGTTACTTTGCACATAAAACAACCAAACAAACGTTAATAATAAAAACTTTTCATTAAACTATTTGCAACATCTAAAAAAGCTTGATATTGTATCTCCCGCGTTAACAAAACAATAACAAAAATTGTTAAT